>DAOUGF010000882.1:0-5855 GCA_034429295.1 Chloroflexaceae bacterium | reverse complement strand
CCCCTGACAAATCAAGCGGGGTGTGGGGCGCCAGCCCCACAAGCAGCCGTGGGCACACTGCCCACATCCCCCGGCGGGGGCGCCAGCCCCCCGCCGCCCGCCTACGCCGCCAGCCGCGCCCGCTCGATATACTCGAGCGACTGGTGGCGGAAGTAAGTGTTATACAGCTCCGCGTAATGGCCGCCCTGCGCGATCAGTTCGTCGTGGCTGCCCTCCTCAATGATCGCGCCCTTTCGCAGCACGATGATCCGGTCCGCCGAGCGCACCGTGGAGAGCCGGTGGGCGATCACAATGCTCGTGCGCCCCTCCAGCACGATATCCAGCCCCTCCTGAATCAGCGTCTCGGTGAGCGGGTCGATCGAGGCTGTGGCCTCATCGAGGATACAGATCGCCGGGTCCTGGAGCAGCACGCGAGCCAGGGCCACCAGCTGCCGCTGCCCCATCGAGAGGCTGCCGCCCCGCTCGCCCACCTGGCTGTCGAGGCCGCGTGGCAGGCTAGCGATCCAGTCGCCACCGCCAACCCGCTGCGCCGCCGCCAGCACCTCCTCGTCGCTCGCCTCGGGTCGTCCGTAGCGGATATTCTCCCGCACCGTGCCCTCGAAGAGGAACGGCGACTGCGTCACCATCCCCAGGCGCGAGCGATAGTCGCCCAGGTCGAGGCTGCGGATGTCCACCCCATCGATGGTGATCTGCCCACCCTGGAACTCATAGAAGCGCGCCACCAGCTTGGCGATGCTGCTCTTGCCCGAGCCCGTGTGGCCCACCAGCGCCACCGTCTCGCCAGGCTTGATGTGCAGGCTGAAGTCCTGCAGCACCGGTTCCTCCTCGCGGTACGCGAAGTCCACGTGGTCGAAGCGGATCTCGCCCTTGATCGCCGGCAACTTCACGCTGTCCGTCTGCACCACGCGGGGCTCGGCGTCGATCAGGGCGAAGACTCGCTCGCCGGCCGCCAGCCCCAGCTGGAACTGGCTCCAGAACGAGGCGATGCTCGTGAGCGGGAACCAGAAGCTCGCCAGGCCCTGGATGAAGAGGAACCAGGTGCCGGGCGTCAGATCTCCGGCCCGCACACTCAGGCCACCCACATAGACCAGCGCGGCTGTGCCTGTGCCCGCCAGCAGGTTCAGCAGCGGGAAGATGCTACTGAACACGAAGCGCGTGCGCCGGTTCACCCGCAGCGAGCGCCGGTTCACATCCAAGAACTCGCGGTAGATCATCGCCTCCTGGCGGAAGGTCTTGGCCACCCCGATCCCGCTCACCGTCTCGCTGATATGGGCGCTCACCTCGGCGTTCATACGCCGCGAGGCCGTGATCGTGCGCCTGGCGATCGCCCGGAAGCCCAGGGCGGTGCCCACGATGAAGGGCGCCAGGATGAGCAGGATGAGCGTGAGGCGGAGGCTGATCGTCGAGAGGTAGCCAACGATGAAGATCACCAACAGCACCCGGCTCATCAGGTCCATCGTCAGCGTCATCACTTGGGTGAAGGCGGCCGAGTCGGAGTTCACCCGGCTGACGATCTTGCCAGACGAGAACTGGTCGTAGAACGACAGGTCGCGCTTGAGCACGGCGTCCACGGCGTCCTGGCGCATCTTCAGCACCACGTCTCCCACCGCCTGCGACGAGAAGGTCTGCCGCACGAGGTTGAAGACCCAGGAGGTAGCGCCGAGCAGGGTCAGCAGCGTCGCCAGCATCACCACCGTCCGCAGGGAGCGGTCGGCGGCGATCCAGTCAAGGCTGCGGGCCACGAAGATCGGGATGCCGGCGTCGAGGGCCGCGGTGCCGGTGAGCATCGCGGCGGCGATCAGCATCTTGCGGGCTTGAGGCCGGAAGTAGCCCAGGATGCGCCGCACCAGCGCGCCGTCGCTATATTTGCGGTCGTACTCCTCGGCGTCGAGACCGTCTAAGATGAAGCCCACGTCTCTAATCTCCTTGCGACAGTGTCGCTATCGGTCCTGGTTCCTCTGGCGTTCTGCGGTGACAAGGTGACACCCATCGGCGCCGTCAGGATGTCACCTTGTCACCCTGTCACCTATCCGGCGAGCGGAGCGAGCGAGGTGCTCTCCTCGCCCTCGAGGGGCGGCAACTCCATCTCGTAGCGGGCGAAGATCCGCCGGTAGTGGGGCGATCGGCGCAGCAGCTCGTCGTGGGTACCGGCGGCCACCAGACGCCCGGCGTCGAGCACGAGGATCAGGTCGGCCCAGCGGATCTGCGAGAGCCGGTGGGTGATCAGCAGCACCGTGCGGCCCTCCTGGGCCTTGCGGATCGCCCGCTGGATCTGGTCCTCGGTGGCACTGTCGATGGCGCTGGTGCTGTCGTCGAGGATGAGGATGCGCGGGTTGCTCAGGAAGGCACGGGCCAGAGCGATTCGCTGACGCTGGCCGCCGGAGAGCGTAGTGCCCCGCTCGCCCACCACAGTGTCATAGCCGTCGGGGAACGAGGTGATAAAGTCGTGGGCTTGGGCGTCGCGGGCCGCCTGCTCGATCTGCTCGCGGGTGGCGCCTGGCGCGCCGAAGGCGATATTCTCGGCGATGGAGCGGGAGAAGAGGAAGATATCCTGCTCGATCTTGCCGATCTGCGAGCGCAGCGCGTCGAGGTTCCACTCCCGCACGTCCACGCCGTCGATCAGCACGCGGCCGGAGCTCACATCGTAGGTGCGATTCACCAGCTGGGTGAGGGCGCTCTTGCCCGAGCCCGTCTGCCCGACGATCGCCACCGTAGCGCCGGCGGGGATGTGGAAGCTCAGGTCGTGGAGCACGGCCGTCTGCTGGGCAGAGCCAGCCTCATCCGTCTCTTCGCCGCTGTAGCTGAAGCTCACATGCTCGAAGGTAATCTCGCCCCGCAGCTCGGCGCGATGGCCGGCGCTATTCTCGTCGAGGTCGGTCTCGGCGTTGATGATCCGCAGGATGCGGCGGGCGCTGGCCACACCGGCCTGGATCACCGAGAAGGCGAAGATCGAGATAAAGGTCGGGAAGCGCAGCACATTCACCAGACCCATCACCGTCACCACCTGGCCCACGCTGATCTGATTCTGGCCGTAGAGCCACATGGCGTGGAGGAAGGTGAGGCCAACGGTGAGGCCGTAGAGCAGCAGGGGAAGGTAGCGGGCCTCGATATAGCCCTGGCGCACGAAGAAGTCGCGGAAGAGGCGGGCATTGCGGCTGTACTTCTCGCGCTCGAACTGCTCGCGGGCGCTGGCCTTCACCACCTCGATGCCGGAGATCGTCTCCTCGAGGCCGGCGTTCAGCTTCCCGTACTGCTCCCGCTGCGCGGTGATCACCGGGTTGAGCCGGCGCAGATAGCGCCGCCCGGTGAAGATGTAGGCGGCTACGAAGCAGAGCGGCACCAGCAGCAGTTCCAGCCTGGTGGTGCCGATGAAGAAGAGCGGGATGGCGATGCCCAACACCGTCTCGCTTGCGAGCAAGCCGCCTGGCACGATCATGCTGGCGAGAGCGCTGGTATCGTCGGTAGCGCGGGCCATAATATCGCCGGTGCGCTGGCGGTCGTGGAAGGCTTGGCTCTTACCGAGCAGGCTCTCGTAGAGCTCCTGGCGAGCGTCGGCCTCGAACCGCGCGGCCAGATTCTCGGCAGAGAGCACGCCGATAAGCGACGAGGTAGAGTCGCCAACCAGGATGGCGAGCACGAGCAGAGCGGCAATCATCAGGCCGTTGGGGCTGCTCGGGTTGATGATCTCGTCGGCGGCGCGGCCGATCAGCACCTGGGAGCCGGCGAAGCAGACCCAAGCCGAGAGAAAGAAGACATAGAAGCCGAGGGCGAAGCGCCAGTAGCGCAGGATGTGCGAGCGGATCCAGCGGCCGACGCTGCGCCGGTCGTAGCTGTAGGCGTTCTCGATCGTGAACTCGCTGCGCTGGGCCAAGACAGCTCTCCTTGCTTCAGGTCGTAGTAGCTCTGCATAGGCTGGTTGCCTGCGCCCAACAAAAAAAGCCGCGGTCGCCAGTTGCTCCCGCAGCCGCAGGCCCCATCCACACCGCCCCGTGATGGTAGCACAGCTTGGCGGGAAGGCCATCGGTCGTTGGAACGAGGTTAAATTTCCTCTTGGGCCAGCCCAGAGATGGCCGTTTCAAACGTTCCTTAGAGTACGAGTTGCGGGCGTGCTATGATAGCCCGTACGAGTAGTGTAGCGAGCGTTCGCCTCACCGCAGAGCGTGCGGGTCCGCCCGTGGGCCGCCCCAGCCGCCGCGGCACCATCCGGGCGCGCCCCTCCGCTGCGACGACACGGGCCGTACCGCTGGAATACTCCATGGCGAGTCTTGGCCGACAGGTTGTAGTGATCGGCGCCGGAGTGGCGGGGCTTGCCGCGGCGCGGCGGCTGCGGCAGGCGGGCCGGAAGGTGATCGTTCTTGAGCGCAGCCAGCACGTGGGCGGCCGCGTCTATACGGCCGTGGTGGAGGGCTGCCGGATCGAGCTGGGCGCGGAGTTTCTCGCCAGCTTCTACAACCGCACCCTGGCCCTGATCCGCGAGCTTGGCCTCGCGAGCGATCTGCGGCGCATCCCCCGCAGCGCGGCCATCCTCCGCAACGGGCGCCTCTTCGACCTCTGGCCGAGCGCGCGCGTCGCCTTCACCCCCTTGATCAGCTCGCGCCATAAGCTTGCCCTCTCCTACCTCCTGGGCTCGCTGATGCGCTACGCCCCCTTGCTTGACACCCAAGCCTTCTATAAGGCCGCGCCGGTTGACGATGCCAGCATCAGCGCCTACGCCCGCGCCCATCTCTCCGACGACCTGCTGGAGTATGTGCTGCAGCCGCCGATCTCTGGCATCTTCTACTGGACGCCCGAGCGAACCTCGCGGGCGCTGCTGCTGCTGGCGCTGCGGGCCGGCCTGAGCAGCGCCTCCGGCATGCGCCTCTACACCATGCGCCAGGGCCTCGGCCAGCTCGCTCAGGCCCTCGCCGATGGGCTCGATGTGCGCACCGGTGTCGAGGCCATCGCGGTGGAGCCCTGTGCCGAGGGCGGCTACACCGTGCGAGCGCGAACGGGCGACGCCGAGCTCGCGCTCACAGCCGACGCCGTGGTAGTCGCCACGACGGCAAGCGTGGTGCCGCGGCTGCTCCCCTGGCTCCCTGAGCAACAGCTGGCCTTCTTCAGCGCCGTGGCCTACTCCGCCACCGTCAACCTGGCCGTCGGCACCCGCGGGCGGCTGCCCCGCGACTCTTACGGGCTGCTCTTCCCGCGTCGCGAGACGCCCTTCCTCGCCTCGGCCACCGTGCAGACGGTGAAAGATCCCGACCACGCCCCCCGCGGCCACGACGTGATCTGCCTACACCTCAGCGGGCCAGCCGCCGCCGCCCTGCGAGAGTGCGACGATGAGACCCTCAGCCGCCTGATGCTCGCCGACCTGCGACGGCTCGCGCCGCGCTACGACCCGACGCCCCGAGCCATCTTCCAGCGCATCTTCCGCGTGCCCGAGGCACTGCCGGAGTTCGAGGCGGGCCACTTCAAGCGGCTGCAGCGCTTCGCGCAGGGGGAGATCGAGCAGCCGGGGCTGGGCTTCGCCGGCGACTATCTGGGCGGCCCCTTCGTGGAGGGCGCGATCATCAGCGGGGAGCAGGCCGCCGAGCGGCTGCTGGGCGGGGGTGGGCGTTTGGATCGCGAATGACGCGAAACGAAAGCGCGAAGCGCTTAATGGGGCGTTACCAAGTGGCGCGCAGCGCTTATGACGCGAAACGAAAGCGCGAAGGCGCAAAAAGGGAAGACGCGAAACGAGCGGGCCGGCTGATGCTATGCTCGTCAGCGGGCGTGGGGCTGGGAACGTAATGCCCGCTCTCGGCGCCAAGAGGCATGCAGCGATGGCGTGTCGGCGCTGGCGGCCGTCGGCTTTGGGGGTTTCTAAAGGGGGCGAG
>DAOUGF010000881.1:0-5044 GCA_034429295.1 Chloroflexaceae bacterium | reverse complement strand
CTGCGTTGGTTGGGGCTGAGCCTCGACGGCGACCTGCGGGCGGGGGCCGGCGCCCACCCAGGCCCGCCAGCCGTCCTCAAGGGTGTCCAGCCCGATGCCGTAGGTGCTCTGCAGCCCCGCCTCCACGCTCTTCCCTGCCCGCAGTTGCTCAAACAGGGCCAGCAGCCGCTGCGAGCCGTAGTGCTCCACCAGGTAGGCGACCAGGCTATACGATTGAGAGTAGGAGAGGTCGGCCAGATCAGGGTGAGAGGAGAAGCCGTTGGTCAGATCGCGCACCGAGAGCAAGCTGTTCGCCTCTATAGCCATGCGCAGGCGCGCCTCCGACCAGCTGTCGAGGCCGCCCTCGGCGTACACGGCGATCCCCTCGTTGAGCCAGGTGGGCACATTCTCACCGCACGAGAAGGTCATCTGGCCGACGATCAGGTGGGTAAGCTCGTGGATGATCGTGCGCTTGCCCCACTCAAGATTCGACGGGTGGATGCCGATGATCGTGATGTTATTGGCCGGGTAGGCCACACCGCCGGTCCAGCTCGGCTCATAGAGGATGGCGTCCTGCATCTCCGCAGTGTTGCCATAAACATAGAGGTGGATCGGCGCCTGGGGGCGCACGCCGGTCATACTGGCGAGCTGCTCCACCCCTTCCACCATCGTATTGAGCAGTTCCACGGCGAAGGGGCGGCCGCCGTCGTACCAGTGGAGCGTTAGGTCGCCGTTGACGAGCTGCTGCCAGCTATAGGTGTTATCGATCCAGGTCACCCTGGCTTCGGGTGTGACCGCTGTGTTGCCGTCGCGGTCGGTGACCCGCCAGCGATACCAGATCACAGAGCCCGGCGGCTCCGAGCCGGTCTGCAGCATCTCCCAGGTCCAGTTCACATCGAGCTGGGTGCCGGGAGTGAACTTTGGAAAGGCCTTGGCGGTGATATCGCCGCAGGTGCGCTTCTCTACGCCGTACTCGAGCACCACCTGGGTCACGGGTACCTGACTGGTGATATGGGCGTTGAAGCTGATGCGGTCGGGAAATACGATGAAGGTGCCGCGGTCCGTGACCGTAAGCCGGGAAGCTGGCCCCTGGGCCCCTACTGCGCCTGGATGCGTCAGGAGCAGGAACAGGGCGACAAAGGCGAGGAGAGCGCTTCGGTGCATAGCAGGAACAGAGGCCATCAAGAAGGCTTTACGACTGGCCGTGGCAAGTTTAGCTCCGGTGCGTCACTGCTGCGTTACCGTGTAAAACCTCGCCGACGGCTTGGAGGTGCGGCCCGGCGGCGCCGGTGCGCCAGCCTCTCGAAGCAGTAGAGGTAGGCTATAATGAGCTTCCCACCCTTCAGTCAGGAGGCCGCCGATGACCCAGCTCCTCGACTTGGAGGCGCTGCGCGAGGAGCTCGAGCGGAAGGACCGCGAGCTGCGCCTCGTCGCCGACGTGAGCGCCATGATCGGCCGCTCGGCGCCGCTGCGGGCCATCCTCGACCGCGTGGCCGCCCTGGCCGCGGAGATGCTGGCCACCCCTTACGCCGCCATCCTGCTGATCACCCTCGACGGCCGCCAGATGACGATCGAGGGTGCCTACGGCCTCACCGAGTCCTACATCAGGGTTGTCAACCACCACGGGCTCCACCCCGACGGCATCGTCGCCCTGCCGAGCCTCGAGGTCTGCCGCAGCGGTAGCCCGCAGATCTGGCACGATATGGTCGCCGACCCGCGGCTCGAGTCGTTTCACGCCGCCCAGCGGCTCCAGGGGGTTCGCTCGATGATCTGCGTGCCACTGAGTGGCCCTGATGGCCTGATCGGCACCCTGAACTGCTACCACCACCAGGCCGGCCATTTCGGCCCGGAGGATATTCAGCTCCTCGCCCGCACCGGCGTCTACGCCGCGCAGGCGATCCACAACGCCCGCCTGGTCGAGCGGCTCAGCGCTACGGTCCGCCGCCTCAGCGAGATGCACGGCGTGGTGCAGCATCAGAACGCCACGCTCACCCGTTCCGACGCGATCCACCGCCGCCTCACCGCCCTCGTGCTCGAGGAGCAGGGGCTGGAGGCGATCGTGCAGACCCTGGCGACGCTCCTCGGCTGCGGTGTTCAGCTCTACGACGCCCAGCTCATCTCGCTCACCGCCGCCCCGCCACCTCGCCCCGACGGGCCGCCGGCCGTCAGCCTCGACCCGCGCCTGCTCAGCGCCGACGCCGCGCTCGCCGCGCCTCCCCAATCGATCGTGCGCCTGCGCCGCGGCCCCCTGGTCTCAGCGCCCGCTCTGCTCTGCCCGATCGGCGCCCGCGGCAAAACCCTCGGTTATCTCGTGGTACCGGCTACCGCTGCTATGGAAGGCGAGCTGGAGCGACGGGCGATCGAGCATGCCGCCACGATCTGCGCCGTTGAGCTGCTCAAGCAGCGGGTCGGCCAGGAGGTGGCCTGGCGCCAGCGCTCCACCTTCCTCGACGACCTGCTCGCCGGCCGCCTGAGCGACCCCGACGAGATCCGCAGGCGCGCCCGCCACCTCGGCTACAGCCTCGACGGCCACTCCCGCGTGCTGCTCGCCCACGTCGATCTCCGCGCGGCCCACAGCGACCAGCAGCTCGGTGAGCAGCATCCGGGCGATCTGAAGCAGCAGCTGGCCGAGCGCATGGCCAGGGCCGCGCGCCAGCTCCACCCCCAGGCGATCATCGCGCCCCGGGGCGAGCATCTGGCCGTGCTGCTCCCTGAGCCGGCCGCCGATTCCGAGGCTGCCTCGCGCCTGGGCGCCGCACTGGTCGCGGCCGTGGCCCATGATTTCCCCGGCCTCAGCGCATCGGTGGGCGTGAGCGGCCTGGCGGCTGGCCCCGAGCAGTTCGCCCGCGCCTACCGCGAGGCTGAGGAGGCCCTCGCAGTGCTCGGCGGCCTCGGCGCGGCTGGCGCCGTGCTCTCCCACGACGAGATCGGCTTCTACAGCCTGATCCTGCGGGGCAGCGCCCGCGAGGATCTGCTGCGCCTGTCCCGCCATTGGCTCGATGGCCTGGCCGACTATGGGCGGCGACGCGGCGTCGACCTGATCGCGACCCTCGACTGCTACCTGCGCAACGGCTGCAACCCCCAACGCACCGCGGCCGCGCTCTTCGTCCACCCCAACACCGTCAAGCACCGCCTGCGCCTGATCGCCCAGCGCACCGGCGCCGATCTCGGCGACACCCGTCAGTTGCTCGAACTCCAGCTCGCTCTCCTCGTCCGCCGCCTGCTCCCCGCGAGCGACGCACCTGCCGGCTGAGGGCAGAGGGATGAGGGCAGAGGGATGAGGGCAGAGGGCGGAGGGCAGAGGGCGGAGGGCAGAGGGCGGAGGGCAGAGGGCCAATTTCGCGTTTTCTTTCGCGTCTTCACTTTCGAAGGTTCGAACCTTCGTTTCGCGTTTTTCGCTCCGTTTCGCGAATTTCGCGATCCAAACGCCCCCCCTTGTCCCCACCGCCAGCGATCTCAGCTTAACATTGGCGCCTCCGCTAATGACAGCCTCATTCCGCTCTGCTATCATCCTTATACCCCGAATAAACTAATTCAGCCCACCGGAGACTCGCCCGCCCAGCGGGGAGGTTTGTGATGCAGATCCGCAGTCTCGACCACGCGGCGCTGATCGTGGCCGACGTGGAGCGTTCATGCCAGTTCTACCGCACGGTGATGGGCATGGATGAGGTGCCCCGCCCCAGCACCTTCACCTTTCCCGGCGCCTGGTTTCGCAGCGGCAGCGCCGAGCTGCACTTGATCGGTGAGGCCGAGGCCGGTCGCGCGGCGCTGCTCCAGCCCGCCTACTACGAGCGCGAGTTGCGGCGCGGCTATCTCCCCCACCTGGCCTTCGAGGTGCCCGACATCGCCGCGGCCATGCGTCACCTCGAGGTGCTCGAGGTGCCGCTCGTCGGTGGTCCCCAGCAGCGTGGCGATGGCGTCACCCAACTCTACATCCGCGACCCCGATGGCTACGTGCTCGAGATCTTCGCCCGCGACCCAGTTGATAGCGCGTCACAGTAGCGCTTCCCTCCTCATCGGTGGGGCCAAGGCGCTGACTGATGGATGTAGTTCAAGATCCTGAATCCAGCGGAGGTGCAATGTGGCACACCGGCTGATCGACCTGACCCAGGAGATCTACGAGGGCATGGTGCTCTGGAAGGGCCACCCGCCCACGAAGATCGAAGTGCACGCGACCCACGAGAGCACGGCTGCCCTCTTCGACCCGCCCTACAGCTACACCGCCGAGACGATCACCCTCACCACCCACGCCGGCACCCACACCGACTCGGTGAGCCATGTGGACCCGCGGCCCGACGCACCATCGATCGAGGAACTGCCACTCGAGTGGTTCTACACCGAGGCGATCTGCATCGACCTCTCCCACCTGCCGCCCCGCACTCTCTACAGCGTCGATGACATCGAGCAGGCCCTCGCCCGCCACGGCCTCGACATCCGCCCCGGCGACACGGTGCTCATCCACTCCGGTCACTACCGCCGCACCCGCGACACCGAGGCCTATGCCACCGAGTATTCGGGCCTCAGCCGCGAGGCCGCCGAGCTGATCTATGGGCGCGGCGCGGTGAACATCGGCGCCGAGGCGCCCAGCATCGACGTGGCCGGCACCACCAGTTACCCCTCCCACCTCGTCTGCCGCGAGCTCGGCCGTCTCAACACCGAGAACCTGGCCGACCTCAGCGCAGTGGTTGGCCGGCGCTTCCGCTACATCGGGCTGCCGCTCCCCATCCGCCGCGGCAGCGGCTCCCCGGTGCGCGCCGTCGCCGTGCTCGAGGACGACGCCAGCTGACCAGCGGTGGGTTTGCGCCGCCCTGCGGCGGCGTTCCGGCAAGCTGTAACCGGCCCAAAGGAGGTGCCCCGTGAAACCGGCCCCGTTTCGCTACCTCGCGCCCCACGCTGTCGAGGAGGCGGTCGCGCTCCTCGGCGAACACGCGGGCGAGGCTCGTGTGCTGGCGGGCGGCCAGAGCCTCGTGCCCTCAACAGGTTTCACTTTTCGGGGAGCTCAGAGGTAGAGTTTCCAGAAAACCGCCATCTGCTGAGCGAAGCTCTCTAGCCGCCTCTGCCAGCA
>DAOUGF010000880.1:0-4279 GCA_034429295.1 Chloroflexaceae bacterium | reverse complement strand
GCTACAGCGCCAGCGTCACGCTCACCGGGCAGTGATCGGAGCCGGTGATCTCGGGGTGGGTATCGGCGGCCACGATGCGCGGCGCCAGGTCGGTGGAGACGAGGATATAGTCGAGGCGCCAGCCGACGTTGCGCTCGCGCGCGCCGGCCCGCTGCGTCCACCAGCTGTACTTCGCCAGCGTGGGGTGGAGGTAGCGGAAGCTGTCCACCAGGCCCACGTCGAGTAGTGCGCTGAGGGCGGCCCGCTCCTCCGGCATGAAACCTGAGGTTTGCCGGTTCTCCCGTGGGCGGGCGAGGTCGATCTCGTTATGGGCGGTGTTGAGGTCGCCAACGACCACCAGGCTGCGGCCGGTGGCGAGCTCGGCCCGCACCGCCTCCCGCAGCGCGGCGGTGAACTCGAGCTTGAAGGCTACCCGCTCGGGGCCGGTAGTGCCGCTCGGCACATACACATTGAACAGCGTAAACGCGGGGAAGCGGCTGATCAGGACGCGGCCCTCGCTGTCGAAGCGGGGCTCGCCGATGCCACGGGTGATGTTGGGGCAAGGCTCGCGGGAGAGCGTGGCGACGCCGCTGTAGCCGGGCCGCTCGGCGGAGAGCCAGCAGGCGTGGTAGCCACAGGCGGCCCGCAGCTCCGCCGAGAGCTGGGATTCGCCCGCCTTGGTCTCCTGCAGGGCGACGATGTCGGCGCCGCAGCCGGCGAGCCAGGGCAGGAAGCCCTTGCGCTCGCCGGCGCGGATGCCGTTCACATTCCAGGAGATGATCCGCGTCTCGGGCATGGCCTACTCGTACTCCGGCTCAACCCACTGCCGGCTGCCGGCCGAGCGCTCCACCGCCTCCAGCACGGCCTGGCAGCGCACGCCGTCGTCGAAGTTGGGCGCGGGGCTCACGCCATCGGCGACGCCGTTCAGGAAGTCGAAGACGGCGTGGGTGAAGGTGTGCTCGTAGCCGATGATATGGCCTGCCGGCCACCAATTCGCCATGTAGGGGTGAGCCTCGCCGTTCGTGACGTTGATCGTGCGCCACCCGGCCACGTCGGGATCCTCGTCGAGATAGAGCTGCAGCTCGTTCAGGCGCTCCAGGTTGAAGCGTAGGCTGCCCTTGCTGCCGTTCACCTCGAACTGGTTGCCGTTGGCCCAACCCTTGGCGAAGCGCGTCACCTCGAAGCTGCCGAGCGCCCCGTTCTCGAAGCGGGCCAGGAAGAGCGCCGCGTCGTCCACCGTCACCTCGCCCATCTCGGTGCCGGCCTTGGCCCCCAAGCCGCCCACTGTCTCGGCCAGCACCGGCCGCTGCTTGATGAACGTCTCGGTCAGGCCCGTCACCTCGGTGATCTCGCCGACCAGCATGCGGGCCAGATCGATGATGTGGGCGCCAAGATCGCCCAGTGTACCCGAGCCGGCCACGTCCTTCTGCAGGCGCCAGACGAGCGGGAAGTTCGGGTCCATGATCCAGTCCTGCAGGTAGACCGCCCGCCAGTGGTAGATCTTGCCGAGGCGGCCGGAGTCGATCAGCCGCTTGGCGAGCTGCACGGCGGGCACGCGCCGGTAGTTGAACATCACCATGTTGATCACGCCGGCGTCGCGGGCGGCCTTGGCCATCTGGCGGGCCTCGGCGAGAGTGTTGGCGAGCGGCTTCTCGCAGATGATGTGCTTGCCGGCGGCGGCGGCGGCGATGGCGATCGGCGCGTGGCTGCTGCCGGGGGTGGAGATATCCACCAGGCCGATGTCGTCGCGGGCGACCAGGGTCTTCCAGTCAGTCTCGTAGCTGGCCCAGCCGAATTGGGCGGCGGCGGCGCTCACGCCGGCCTCGTCCCGCCCGCAGATCGCTCGCAGAATCGGGCGCAGCTTCACCTCAGGGAAGAAGGCGCTCACCTGCCGGTAGGCGTTCGAGTGGGTGCGGCCCATAAACTTGTAGCCGACCAGACCGACGCCGATCTCTCCACTCATGACATGTCCTCCTTGACAGCTTGCAGATGGCTCGAATGCTCGTACACGGAGACGTGTGTCGCTTCATCGCTCTGGCGCCTGCTCCCAGGCCTCAAGCTATCAGCTCGGGGCGTGGCTCAGCGGCGCTGGTGTGCCAACCTTTCGTAGCAGCACAGCTACGAGCTTCGAGCTACGGACTACAGACTACGGATTACGGACCACAGGCTCCGGCCGCTCGCAGCTGCTCGTCACGGCGATGCTTGCGCCCGCCGCCGCGGCCTCCTCGATGGCGTGCATCACGTCGAGCACGTGGAAGACGAGCTCGCCGCTCGCCCGGTGGGGGCGGCCATCCGCGATGGCGGCGGCCATATCCTCAACGCCGAGGCCGCGGGCGTTCTGGGTCTTCCCGGCGTCGAGCGGCACCTCGGCCCACCCCTGCTCGCCTTGGCGCAGGTGCAGTGGCCCGCCGAAGGTGTTCGGGTCGGGCAGGCGCATATGGCCGGTGGTGCCGTAGAGCTCGAGGTGGGGCGGGTAGCCGCCGGCCACATCGAAGCTGGTGATCAGCGTGGCCACCGCGCCGCCCGCGAACTCCAGGATGGCCGTGTGGTGGGTCGGCACCTCCACGGCGATCGTCTCGCCGGCCCGCGGCTTGCTGCCGATCGTGCGCGTCGGGAAGGTAGTGCGGGTCGTGGCGCTCACCCTGGCGACGGGGCCGAGCAGGGCGATAAGAGCGGTGATGTAGTAAGGCCCCATGTCGAAGAGCGGGCCGCCACCCTTCTGGTAGTAGAAGTCGGGGCTGGGGTGCCAGCGCTCGTGGCCCGGCGAGAGGAACATCGCGGTGGCGGCCACCGGCGCGCCGATCGCGCCCTCGTCGAGCAGGCGCAGCCCCGTCTGCAGGCCGGCGCCGAGGAAGGTGTCGGGCGCGCCGCCCACCCGCAGGCCGCGGGCGGCCGCCAACTCCAGGATGCGCCGCCCATCCTCACGGCTCACGGCGAGGGGTTTCTCGTTGTAGACGTGCTTGCCCGCCTCGAGTGCCGCTACGGCCACGGCGGCGTGGGCGGCTGGGATGGTGAGGTTGAGCACCAGGTCTATCTCGGGGTCGGCGAGCAACTCCTCCGGCGCGCAGGCGCGGGGCACCCCGAACTGCTGCGCCCGCTCCTCGGCCCGGGCCAGATCGAGGTCGGCGCAGGCAACCACCCGCAGCAGCGGGCTGGCCGTGCAGTTCTCTAGATAGATCCGGCTGATCGTGCCGCAGCCCACGACGCCCACGGCGACAGGCTGGCTGATTGTCATAACCTGCTTTCCTGTTATCGCCAGATCGCATCAGGGAGCGGGGCGACGTGAACCCCCACACGCCCCGGGCGATCTGCAATCGGGCTACCGGCTGGCCCAGAGCAGGCCGCGGCGGACGATCTCGCGGGCCTCGGGCACATCGAAGTCGCTCACCACGTGGCCGAGCGAGCAGTAGAAGACCCGGCCCTCGCCCCAGCGGCGCTTCCAGACCACGGGCATCACCGTGCCGGCGATCCAGGGGTTGTAGGTGCCGTCGAAGGTGGTGGTTGCGAGCACCTCGTTGCTCGGGTCGACGTGCATGTAATACTGCTCGGAGTGCATATTAAAGTCGTCGAGCCCGGCGGTGATCGGATCATCGTGGTTGATAATGTTCACCCGGTAATCGATGATGTTGCCAGGGTGGGCCACCCACTGCCCGCCGACCATGAACTGGTACTCGGTGCTTTCGCGGAACGAGTCGGCCATGCAGCCGTGCCACCCGCCGATGCCGACGCCGGCGGCGACGGCGCTCAGCAGGCCCTTCTCCTGCTCCTTGCTGATCTTGTCCATCGTCCAAACCGGGACGATCAGGTCGAGCGTGGGCAATGCCGGGTCGAGGTAGGCGTCGAGCGTGTCGGAGAGGCGCACGTCATAGCCCGCCTCCCGCAGCAGCCCCGCGAAGAGTGAGGCCGACTCGAAGGGCGTATGGCCCGACCAGCCGCCCCAGACGATCAGTGCTGATTTCATGGGTCTTTCCTTGATGTAGCGGCGTCGCGCTATTGTACCCCAAGACAAGGATGAGGATACCGGATCGGCGCCCCTCTCCCGCCAAGCGTTTCGGGGCGCTGCCGCCCCCACACCCCGCCGGAGGTGGGCATCACCTGTGCGGTGGGCGGCACCTGGGCGGTGCGTGCCTTTGCAGGCGGGCTCCGCCCCCTGCACCCCCGCCGGAGTGGGCGCTGCCCCCTCCGGACCACCCCCAAGCCGGAGGGCCGTACCGTGCTTCCGCCCGGCGGCGTACCTGACCCATTGTCGGGCAGAGCCATCCGCCTTGGCTGGCAGCAGATCTCTGCTCGGGGTGGTGTG
>DAOUGF010000879.1:0-5053 GCA_034429295.1 Chloroflexaceae bacterium | reverse complement strand
CCCGCGACGAGGTGCTACGCTGCGTGATGAAGTTCCAGCAGATCAGCGGCCCGGTGATGGCGAAGGGCGTGGAAGATACCACCTTCTACGTCTACAACCGCCTTGTCTCGCTCAACGAGGTGGGCGGCCACCCCGAGCAGTTCGGCAGCAGCGTCGAGGAGCTCCACCGCCGCGCCGCCGCCCGCGCCCGGCGCTGGCCCCACTCGATGCTGGCGAGCTCAACCCACGACACCAAACGCAGCGAGGATGTGCGCGCCCGGATCAATGTCATCTCCGAGATGCCCCGCGAGTGGCGCCAGGCCGTGAACCGCTGGAGCCGCCTGAACGCCCGCAAGAAAACCGAGGCCGAGGGCGTGACCATGCCCTCCCGCAACGATGAGTATCTGCTCTACCAGACTCTGGTGGGCACCTGGCCCTTCGATCTGGGACAAGGGGACAAGGAGGCGGCACGCCTGCCTTCCGCCGAGCTCGCGGCCTATCGCGATCGTATCATCCAGTATATGGAGAAGGCCACCCGCGAGGCGAAGGTCAATACCAGTTGGATCAACCCGAACGAGGCCTACGATACGGCGGTGCGGCGCTTCGTCGAGGGCATCCTCGACCCGCGGCGCAGCGCGCGCTTCCTGGAAAGCCTGGGGAGCTTCAGCCGGATCGTGGCCTACTTTGGGCGCTTCAACAGCCTGGCCCAAACGCTGATCAAACTCACCGCCCCCGGCGTCCCTGACATCTACCAGGGCACCGAGCTCTGGGATCTGAGCCTGGTGGACCCCGACAACCGCCGCCCGGTCGACTACGGGCTGCGGATCCGGCTCCTGGCCGAGCTGCGGGAGCGGGCCGCCGCCGACCGGGCTGCCCTCGCCGCCGAGCTGCTCGCCGGCCCTCCCGACGAGGGGCGCATCAAGCTCTACGTCGTGCAGATGGCCCTGGGCATGCGGCGGGAGCGGCCTGCGCTCTTCGCTGAGGGCGAGTACCTGCCGCTGGAGGCGGCCGGGGAGCGGGCCGAGCACGTCGTGGCCTTCGCCCGCCGGCACGGCGCCGATGAGTTGCTCACAGTAGTGCCCCGCCTCTCGCTGCGCCTGGCCGGCGGCGAGCTGCGGCCACCCGTCGGTGAGCTCTGGGGCGACACCTGGATCGCCCTGCCCCACGCCGAGGAGGGCGCCCGTTACCGTGACAGGCTCACCGGGGCGGCCCTTACGGTCGGCGCCCACGAGGGCGTGCCATGCCTGAGGGTGGGCGAGGTTCTGAAAATGTTTCCCGTGGCGTTACTGGAGCGGCGTTTGGCTCGCGAAACGCGCGAAGGGTAGCGTTACGCAGTGGCGCGCAGCGCTTTAAACGCGAGACGAAGCTGCGAATACTCGAACTCCGCGAACGTGAAAGGTGCAGCAGATAGAAAGGTGCAGCAGATAGAAGTGCTGCACCTTTCGCGCTTTCGCGCTTTCGCGCTTTCGCATTTTCGTTTCGCATCTTCCCTTTCGCGTTTTCGCGCTTTCGTTTCGCGTTTTTCGCGGCGACAGCTTTCGCGTCTTTCGCGATCCAAACCACCCCCCTACAACGGAAACAGCTCTTCCACCGGCACCAGCCGCAGTGCTCCGGTCGGGCAGTGGCTCACGCAGGCCAAGTCGCTGTGGCCGTGGCAGAGATCGCACTTGTCGGCTCGGGAGGTGGGCCGGGCGGGCTCCAGCGGGATGGCGGGGTGGCCGCGGACCTTATCGACGGCGCTCCGTAGCAGCGACCAGAGCGGGCCGCGGTCGGGCCGCGGGTCGGGCACGGGCACGCTCGTCACCGCATCATAAGGGCAGGCCGTCACACAGGCGCCGCAGCCGGTACAGCGGTCAGTGATCAGGAGCGTCCCATCCTCGGTGCGTTCGAAGGCATCCTCAGGGCAGGCCTCCACACACTCGGGGCCGACGTTGCATTGGCGGCAGGCGTCGGCCACCTCGAAGCGCTCGATCTGGACGCCAGAGAAGCGCAGGCGCTGCCAGCCGTGGCGATCGACGCAGGCCGTCTCGCAGAGCTGGCAGTCGGGCTCGCAGAGGCTCGGCGTGCGCACCAGCAGATGGCTGCCCCGCAGCAGCCCTTTGCTCACCGCGAGCTGCAGCTCGCGGGCGCGAACCTCGTCGCCGCGCATGGCGGCGCTGTGACGCATCCGCTTTTCCACAACTGTCCGCAGCTGCGCCTCAAGATCGGGCCGCTGCTCGATCAGCTGGTGGAAATCGGCGCCCGGCAGCACCAGCAGGTTAGTCGGCGTGATCGCTCGCACATCGGCGCGGTGGGGCTGGCTGGTGAGCAGGGCCATCTCGCCGAAGAAGTCGCCCTCGCCGAGGCTGGCGACCGCCTGGCCGCTCTGCTCCACCACTACCTGGCCGCTCTCGATCAGGTAGAGAGCGTCGGCGGGCCCGCCCTGCCGCATGATCAGGGTGCCGCGGGGCACATGGGTTGGCCGTAGCAGATTGGCCAGGGCCAGCCGCTCCATCGGCAACAGCTGGCCGAGCAGCGGCACGCGGGCCAGCGTGCACTCCACCAGCCGGCGCTTATAGGTTTGGCGCAGGGCTGTGGCGAGCATCGGCAGGCCCGGCAGGGCCGCCCGCAGCTCATTCAGCGGGAGCTGGAGCAGCTGGCAGTTGCTCTGGGCCAAGGCGCGCATGCGGCGGAAGAAGTCGCCGAAGAGCGGCCCCTCGCCGCAGCAGTCGCCGCGGGCCAGCACGCCCATCAGCACCTCGCGGCCGTCCTTGTCGCGCAGCCGCAGCTGCAGCGTCCCCCGCAGCACCAGGAAGAGGAAGCGATCCTGCTTGTGCTGGCCGAGCACTGTTGCGCCCGTCTGGAACGTGCGGAACACGCACAGATCGAGCACACGGGCGAGCTCGCTCGGTGGCACTCCCCGCAGACAGTCGAGGGAGCTGAGCAGGGTCAGCGCTTCCTGGCGACGCCCATGCAGCTGAGCGGCCCTCGCCTGGGCGGCGGACGAGCGGCGCGGCAACTTCTTCGCGGACATGACGGCTACCGGGAGGGCAGGCGCGGGGCCTATGCCTCGCCCGTACCACATGCACGGCCTCTGCTCGGCGGCGCACGCCTGTGCGCATAAGCGCGCCGTGTCTTTCATTGTAGCATACGGTCGCTGCGCCGCGTTATAATGGGTCGGCGTCGGTTGCCCGGCGAAGGCCGCGTCCGCTTCGCCTGCTATGTGTAGCATTCGTACGAGAGCTTTCCCCCATGCCGTTGCGTACTCTCACTATCGATCTGGAGCGCGGCCACGCCCGCCAGCAGCTTCCAGCCACCGTCGAGCGCGACTTCCTGGGCGGGCGGGGCGCCATTGCCTGGCTGCTCTGGCAGCACCTACCGCCCGATACGCCGCCCCTCGCGCCTGAGAACCTGCTGATCTTCGCCGCCGGCCCCCTCGCAGGCACCAACGCCTTCGCCACCGGCGGCTTTGTGGTGGGCACCCGCTCGCCCCTCACCGGCGCGATCGGCTACAGCTGGGCCCAGGGGCATTGGGGGTCCGCCCTCCGCCGCGCCGGCTACGATGTACTCGTCATTCGTGGCCAGGCCCCCGACTGGGTCTACCTGGTGATCGACGGCGACACGGTGCGCCTGCGCTCCGCCGCCCAACTCGCCGGCCTCGACACTGTCGCCACTGCCGAGGCGATCCGCGCCGAGCTCGGCGAGGAATACCTGACGGTCTGCCTTGGGCCGGCCGGCGAGGCCGAGGTGGCCTACGCCAGCATCGTCGCCGAGGGCCGCTACATGGCCGAGCCCGCCGGCACCGGTATGGTGATGGGTACCAAGCGGCTGAAGGCCGTGGCAGTGCGCCAGCGCCCCGCGCCCCTCCCCGTGGCCGACGAGCGCCGCCTCGCCGTAGCGATGGAGGTGATCCGCCGCCGCGCCGTCGCCAGCCCGCTCGCCGCAGGCATCCGCACCCAAGGTAGCAGCTATCTGCTCGCCCAGGCTGCCGAGTGGGGCGCCCTCACCGAGCAGAATGGGCGTATCGCCGGCCGGGGCGACCACCTCGCCGACGCCCTCGTTGCCCGTGGCCCCAAGCTCAGCCGCGGCTGCGCCGGCTGCCCCATGCCCTGCTACTTCGATATTCAGCGTCGCCCGGGCGAGAGCTCACCGCTCCCCGACCTCGAGACGATCGCCGGATTCGGGGCTCGCTGCGGTATCACTAGCCCCGACGCCCTCCTCATGATCGCCGACCGCTGCCTGCGCCTCGGCCTCGACCCCGCCGCAGCCGCTGCCGCCGTCGCCTTTCTGATGGAGTGCCAGGACGAGGGCCTGAATCTCTCCGGCACGCTCCCTTGGGGCGATGAGCAGGCCGTGATCGCCGCCCTCGACCGCCTGGCTATCCGCCAGGAGCGCCGCGATATGCTCTCGCTCGGCGTCGGCGAAATCGCCGATGTCTTCTGGGGCGGTGCCGCCTTCGCCCCGCAGGTGAAGGGCCTCGCCATGCCTGCCCTCGACCCGCGGGCGCTCAACGAGATCGCCCTCGCGATGGCCACCGCGCCGATCGGCGGCGACTATCGCTACGCGATGAGCTATGAGGAGCTTGTCGCCGATCCGCCCTCCTGGCTGCCCGATGAGCCATCCCACCCCCAGGCGGTGAAGGGCAAGGTGCTGCGCCTGATCTGGCATGAGCGCTTCGCCGCCATCCTCGACTCCGCTGGTATCTGCCGGCGCCTCGGCCTGATGGGCTACCAGGTCTCCCCCGGCGAGCTGCTCGCCCTGCTCGGCGTCGCCACTGGGAGCGCCATCTCCCCCGCCGACATGGCCCGCATCGGCGAGCGCATCGTCACCGTCGAGCGGCTCTTCGCTCGCCGCTACGCCGATAACGGCGCCCGCGACGAGTTGCCCGCCCGCTGGCTTGAGGAGCCGCTGGAGGATGGCCGCGCCGCCGGCCACCTTCCCCAACTCGCCGACCTGCTGGCCGAGTACTACCGCCGTCACGGTTGGGACGCGGAGGGCGAGCCCGCGCCGCAGCGCCTCGCCGAGCTCGGTATCCGCGCCTGAGGGCGTTCGCCTGCGCGGCGGGCGGCACCTGGGCGGTGCGAGCCTTTGCAGG
>DAOUGF010000878.1:0-4521 GCA_034429295.1 Chloroflexaceae bacterium | reverse complement strand
GAGCGGCTCGGGCGCCAGTACGGCCGAAGCATTCGCTCCGGGCACCGCTCCTACCACTCGCCTACATTCGCGCCCTCAAGCTGAGAGCTTAAGGGCGCGGTACAGCAGCGCCGGTGTGCCAACCTTGTAAATCAGCACAACTGGGAGGTAGCTTGAGCGGCGAGAAGGGTCAACTCCGCGCCAGGGTCACCACGGCGGGCACCTGGTCGAACATCCAGAAGCCGATCGGCATGCCGATGATCACCGTGCAGAGGGCCCAGGCGGCGGCGAGCCAGAGGGCGCTCAGCCACCAGCCCACCAGCAGGAACCAGAGCGCCCGCAGCAGGAAAGGCCGCTGCTTGATGTCGCTCCGGTAGATCTGGCCGCTGTGCGTGATCACCAGGTCGCCCCGCTGGGGGCGCAGCGTGGTCACCTGGGGGAGCCGGTTGAGCATCCAGAGGCCAAAGGGCAGCCCGATGATCGTCACGCAGAGCACCCAGGCCACCCCGGCCCAGATCGCGCTGAACCAGAGGCCAAACACCAGAAAGTAGATCGCCCTGAGTAGCAGGTTCACCCCGCGCTCCTGACGCACAACGGTCGTTGTCATGATCGTCCTTCGCATCTGCTCGGCCCACCACACCCGGGGGCCTTCCCACCCACTATGACGGCGGATCGGCCCCGTCTGTTGCGCCAGGATCGACGGGCCTGTAGCGCGGGAGGGCCGCTTCCATCGCCGCGAGCTCATCGTCGCGCCAGGCCGCGGGCGCAAGTGCGACGCCATGTCGCCGCTGCAGCGCGCGGGCGAAGGCGGCCTGCAGCTCCTCAGTGGCCGGCGGCGCCGGCAGCAGCTCGTCGAGGCCCGCCACGCGAGCCTGCAGCGCAGCGACCATGCTCTCCCGCTCGTCCGCCGAGAGGCGCAGCAGCCCGGCCAGCTCGCGCCCCGGCCAGCGGGCGTAGAGGCCCACCTGAAAGAGAGCCCCCTGGCGACGCCGGATCTGCGAGAAACCAACTAGCTTGCGGCCGCCCGCCAGCACCTCGTAGGGCGAGCGCCCGCCGAAGCAGGCTCGGCGCACCAACGGGTCGAGCGCGCCGCCATCGGCGCGGGCGGCGGGAATGCTGATCAGCTCCGCCGCAACCCCGAACTCGCCCAGGGCCTCAGCCCAGAGCTCGCCGAGCCAGCGGTACGACTCACTCACATCGTCGCGGCGGAGCGGGTGCGCAGCCGGCAGCGCGATGTCCTGCATGAGCAGGCCGGGCACGAAGAGCACGGCGGTGCCGCCCGAGGCCCGCTTGTGCAGCGTCGCCCCGGCCGCGGCGAGGGCTGCGCCATCGGCATCGGTGAGCCGCTGCCCCGAGCCGAGCACCAGCGCCCGGCCGGCGGCGCCGTACCAGCGCAGAGCCGGCCGGGGCTCGTGGGCCAGCCCCACGAGCATCGCCTCGGCGGCCGCCAGCTCGCTGTGGGCCGGCCCCGCGCTAAAGGGCAGCAGCCGCCACACCTCGCTCTCTGTCATCCCGCTCCCCTCTCTATATCCTCGCTCATGGTATGCTACACCAACCGAGCTGAGATACGCCATAATGGAGCCTGTTCGTGCCAGGCTCGTCCGTGGGCGCTACCACTGTTGTAGCCAATTGTACGCGCGGACCGGGAGCCCTGGTATTAGCGACGTGGGAATCACGCTATGCCCTTCATCGAGCTCGACAATATCAGCAAGGCCTACGACGGGAAGCCGGTACTGCGAGGCGTGAGCCTGGCCGCCGATGCGGGCTCGGTCACCGCGCTGCTTGGCCCATCGGGCTGCGGCAAAACCACGCTGCTGCGGATCATCGCCGGCCTCGAGCGGGCCGACGGCGGCACAGTGCGGGTTGAGGGCGCGCCGATCGACGATGTGCCGCCCCACCTGCGCGGCTTCGGCATGATGTTCCAGGACTACGCCCTCTTCCCCCACCTCGATGTCGCCGGCAATATCGCCTTCGGCCTGCAGATGCAGGGCCGCCCGCAGGCCGAAGCCCGAGCCAGGGTCGCCGAGTTGCTGGAGCTGGTGGGCCTCGCGGGCTACGAGCGCCGCCGCGTCTACGAGCTCTCCGGTGGTGAGCGGCAGCGGGTGGCGCTGGCCCGCGCCCTGGCGCCCCGACCCCGCCTGCTCATGCTCGACGAGCCCTTGGCTGCCCTCGACCGCACGCTGCGGGAGCGACTGCAGGAGGAGTTGCGGACGATCCTGCGGGCCGTCGGCGTCACCGCCTTCTACGTGACCCACGATCAGGAGGAGGCCTTCGCCCTGGCCGATATGGTGGCCCTGCTCAACGCCGGCCGCCTGGAGCAGTTCGCGCCCCCTGAGCAGATCTACCGCTGCCCCGCCAGCCCCTGGGCCGCCCGCTTCCTCGGCCTCGGCAACCTCGTCGAGGGAAGCTGGCGCGAGGATGGGCGGGTCGAAACACCCATCGGCCCCCTCATCGCCCGCGCCGACGACCCCGGCGACCCTGGCGCGCCCGTCACCCTGGTGATCTACCCGGACGCGGCGCACCTTGCACAGCCCGGCGCGGCCACGCTCAGCGCCGAGCTGCTGGAGATCCAGTTTCGCGGCCAGCACTACCGTGTGCGTCTGCGCCACCCGGCGGGCACCGAGCTGAGCTTCGAGCTCGCCGAGCCGCCGGGCGCTGTGGGCGAAACGATCACGCTCAGCCTCGATCCCGACGGCGTCTACGCGCTGCCGGCTCACGAGCCCGCGCAGATTGTGGTATGATACTTCCATGACGCACTGCGTCTAAACCCTCGGCGCAGCGCCACTCTGCAATCTGCAATCCCTGTTAGCCTGGCCACGGTCAAGGAGGACTCGATGCCCTACCAGATCAAGCGCGTCGCCGTGATCGGCGCCGGCACGATGGGCGCCGCCATCGCCGGCCTGGTCGCTGGCGCGGGCCTGCCCGTGCTGCTGCTCGACATGCCGCCCGACAAGCTCACCCCGGAGGAGGAGGCGAAAGGCCTGAGTCTGGATCACCCGGCGGTGCGCAACCGCATCGTGCGGGCCGGCTTCGAGCGCATGCGCAAGGCACGGCCGTCCAACCTGCTCAGCGAGCGCTCAGCCGAGCTGATCAGCCTCGGCAACACCGAGGACGACTTCCAGCGCCTGGCCGAGGTCGACTGGATCGTCGAGGCGATCATCGAGCAACTCGGCCCCAAGCAGGCGCTGATGGAGCGCCTGGAGCAGGTCCGCAAACCCAACGCGATCGTCACCACGAACACTTCGGGCATCCCGATCGCCCTGATCGCCGAGGGCCGCAGCGCCGAGTTCAAGCGCCACTTCTTCGGCACCCACTTCTTCAACCCGCCCCGCTACCTCAAGCTGCTCGAGATCATCCCCGGCGACGACGCCGATCCCGCCGCCGTGGCCGCCATGGCAAAGTTCGCCAGCGAGACTCTCGGTAAGGGCGTGGTCTTCTGCAAAGATCGCCCCAACTTCATCGGTAACCGGCTTTTCTCCTACGCCGGCCAGGTGGGGCTGAACTTCGCCCTCGCCAACGGCTACACGGTGGAGGAGGTGGATGCGCTCACCGGCCCGCTGATCGGCCGCCCCAACACCGCCAGCTTCCGCCTGCTCGACCAGGTGGGCGTGGATGTGATGTACCACGTCGCCTCTAACCTCTACGAGGCCATCCCCGACGACGAGAGCCGCGAGGTCTACAAGGAGAACGACCTGCTCGAGCGCATGGTGGCCGCCGGTAAGCTGGGCAAGAAGGCCGGCCAGGGCTTCTACAAGGAGGTACGCGAGGGCGGCAAACGGGAGTTCTGGCCGGTTGACCTCACCACGCTGGAGTATGTGCCGCCCCAGGGCACGGCCAGGGTCGATGCCTTCATCAAGGAGGCGAACAAGCAGAAGAGCCTGCCCGACCGATTGCGCTGGATGCTGGCCCGCGCCGCCGAGGAGCCGGACAACCGCGCCGCCGCCCTGGTGGCCGAGTCGCTCCTGCCGATGATGGCCTACGCCGCCAGGCGCCTCCCCGAGATCGCCGATAGCGTGGCCGACGTGGACAACGCCATCCGCTGGGGCTTCGCCCACCAGCTCGGCCCCTTCCAGATCTGGGATGCCCTGGGTGTGGCCGAGGGCGCCGACCTGATGCGCTCCCGCGGCCTGGAGCTGCCCGCCTGGGTTGATGAGCTGATCGCCAAGGGCGACGCCCGCTTCTACCGCGACGGCGCCGCCTACAACGTGGCGACCGGCAAGCACGAGCCGATCCAGCGGGACGAGCGCGCCATCGATCTGGCCGCCCTGAAGGCCGCAGGCGCGCTGGTGCAGGGCAACAGCAGCGCCAGCCTGATTGATCTCGGCGACGGCGTGCTCTGCTTTGAAATCCACTCCAAGGCCAATACCATCGGCGGCCCGGTGATCGAGATCCTGCTCGCCGCGATCGAGGCGCTGAAGGAAGATCGCTGGGTTGGCCTCGTGGTGGGCAACCAGGGCCCGCGCTTCTCTGCCGGCGCCGATCTGAACGACTTCGGCGCGGCGGTGGAGGCCGGCGCTTGGGAGGACCTGGAGGAGCTGATCG
>DAOUGF010000877.1:0-14324 GCA_034429295.1 Chloroflexaceae bacterium | reverse complement strand
AATGGATGTTCTGGTGCACCCATCGTACCAGAGCGATGCTGGCTCACCAAAAACCTACCCCTCAAAGGGCAGCCGCCCCCGTGGCGGGGAGCGCGAGGGGCAGCGCCCGCTCGCAACTCCGCTCACCGCAGGTGATAGGGGCTTGGGGCCTCGCCCCGAACCGCCCACCGCGCAGGTGACACCAGGCGGCGCCCCCACCAGCCAAGGCGCCGCCTCCCCCCTTGACAGCCGGCGAGTTGGTGGTAGGATACAAAAAGTTAGTTTATCTAACTAACTGAACGCCAATGAACGAACTCAACGACAACCCAGAGCGCCTGCTCGCGCTGATGAACCGCCTGCGCCCGCTGCTTATGGGGGGCCTCATCAGGCATCTCCGCAGCATGCAGCTCTCGCGCTCCCACGGCCAGGTGCTCGGCGCGCTCTGGCATAACAGCCCGCTGTCCATGAAGGATCTGGCCGACCACCTGGGCCTCACGCCCCCGTCGATCACGGCTATCACCCGCCACCTGGTGGAAAGCGGCCTGGTGGCCAGGCGATCCCACGCCGCCGACAGCCGCGTGGCGCTGCTCGAGCTGACCGAGGCGGGTCACGCGCTCCACGACCAGATCCGCGCCGCCAGCCTGCGGGAGATGGAGCAGCTGCTCAGTGCCCTCGAGCCCGACGAGCAGCAGACGTTCCTCGACCTGCTGGAGCGGCTTGTGAACGCCGCCGGCTGCCCCGAGCACTGGAAGCCCCATTCCATCGCCCGTCCGATTGAACCTGACCCGGCGTCAGCTGTATCCTCATCTGCAGAGGCACAGCAGTAGTGCACCTCAGAGGAGAGAATTCGTTATCGTTACCTGCTCACTGGCAGGGCCTCATCCCTCTGCTCCTCTGTCCCTCGTAACCCTGCACCACAAGGATAGCCCGTGCAAACACAGATGAACCGCGGCGCCCCGCCCGGCGCCCTTGGCCGCGCCATCCGCTACCTCGGCAATCAGCGCCGCAGCGCCACCATCGCCTACGGCGCCCTGGTGATCGCCACGATCGCCCAACTCGCGGTGCCCCAGCTCGTCCAGACCATGATCGACGCCATCACCCAGGCTGGCGCCGATATCGCCGCGGCTGAGCGAGCGATCTTCATCGCCGCCGGCCTCATCCTGATCTTCGCCCTGCTGCGAGGCCTCTTCTCCTTCCTCCAGGCCTTTATGTCGGAGACCACCTCCCAGGGCGTGGCCTTCGACCTGCGCAACGCTATCTTCGCCAAGATCCAGCGGCTCTCCTTCAGCTACTACGACCAGAACCAAACCGGCCAGCTCATGGTCCGCGCCACCGACGATGTCGAGCGCCTGCGCACCTTCATCGCCCAGGGCCTGATCATGGCCGCCCAATCCTTCCTGCTCCTCACCGGCGCCCTGCTGGTGCTCTTCTTCACCAACTGGCGGCTCACCCTCGTGGTGCTTCCGCTGCTGCCGATCGCCCTGGTGATCTTCATGCTCTTCGGGCGGCTCAGCCAGCCGCTCTTCATCGTGGTGCAGCAGAAGCTCTCGGCCCTTAACACCGTGCTCCAGGAGAACCTGGCCGGAATCAAGGTGGTGAGGGCCTTCGCCCGCGAGCCCTACGAGTTCCGCCGCTTCGACGCCGCCGCCACCGACCTGATGGAGCAGCAGCTCCGGGTGAACCGGGTCTTCTCCTTCATCTTCCCGGTGATCTTCCTGGTGGCTCAGATCGGCCAGGCCGCCATTCTCTACTTCGGCGGGCGCCAGATCCTCGGCGGCAGCCTCGACCTCGGCGAGTACCAGAAGTTCAGTCTCTACCTGATCTATGTCTTCTTCCCAATGGGCCAGCTCGGCTTCATCATCACGCTGATGGCCCAGGCCGGCGCCTCGGCCGGCCGCATCTTCGAGGTGCTCGACGCCGAGAGCGAGATCGCCGACAAGCCGGGCGCGATCGAGCTGCCGCCGATCGAAGGCCGCGTGGAGTTCCGCGACGTGACCTTCCGCTATATCGGCGGGGAGCCTGTGCTCCAGGGCGTGAGCTTCGTGGCCGAGCCGGGCCAGACCGTGGCGCTGCTCGGCGCCACCGGCAGCGGCAAGACCAGCATCATCAACCTGATCCCCCGCTTCTACGACGTGAGCGAAGGCCAGGTGCTGATCGACGGCCACGATGTGCGCGACGTGACGATCGATAGCCTGCGCAGCCAGATCGGCCTGGTGCTCCAGGAGACTAACCTCTTCAGCGGGACGATCCGCGACAATATCGCCTTCGGTCGCCCCGACGCCAGCGACGAGGAGGTGATCGCCGCAGCCCGCGCCGCCGCCGCCCACGACTTCATCAACAGCTTCCCCGATGGCTACCAGACCAAGGTGGGCGAGCGGGGCGTCACTCTCTCCGGCGGCCAGAAGCAGCGCATCGCCATCGCCCGCGCCCTGCTGCTCCAGCCGCGCCTGCTCATCCTCGACGACTCCACCAGCAGCGTGGACCTGCAGACCGAGGTGACCATCCAGCGGGCGCTCGACAAGCTGATGGAGGGCCGCACTAGCTTCGTGATCGCCCAGCGCATCAGCACCGTGGTGAACGCCGACCAGATCCTTGTCCTCGACAAGGGGCGCATAGCGGCCCGCGGCACCCACGCCGAGCTGATGGAGAATAGCCCGATCTACGCCGAGATCTACTCGTCCCAGCTGGTGGAGTAGGGCTCTCTGAGAACGAACAACGCTGAACGAATCGCCATCTGACCTACAGCCCTCAGTCGAGATGAGCTGTACGGGCGGCCCCTGCCGCCCGCCACGAGTGAGGTAAGGACACCCTTATGATGATGGGCGGCCCCGGCCGGATGCTCAATACCGAAACCCAGAAGCCGAAGAACGTGGGCGCCACCCTCGTCCGCTTCTGGTCCTACTTCCGCCCCTGGTGGTACGCGATCGCCGCCACCCTCCTGCTGATCGTGGTCGCCACGGCGATGCAGGTGGCCACGGCGCCGATCGTCGGCCAGGCGGTAGACTGCTACCTGCTGCCGAATCCGGCGGCCTGCTGGTACACCACGGCCGATCCGGCGGCGGGCTTCGACGCCCGCATGGCCGGCCTGACTGGCCTCGTTGGCCTGCTCCTGCTCTTCTTCATCGGCGGCTCGATGCTCCAGGGCCTGGCCTTCTACACGATGAACTGGGCGGGCCAGCGGGCGCTGCGGCGCATCCGCGAGGATACCTTCGAGCAGATCCACCGGCTCTCCCTTGGCTTCTACGCCCGCAACGAGGCCGGCAACATCATGAGCCGCATCACCAGCGACACCGACACCATCCAGCAGGTGCTCGGCTTCGCCCTGCTCAGCGTGGTGAGTGGCGTGCTGCAGCTCGTGATGACCGGCTACGCCATGCTGCAGACCAACCTGCCATACGCCCTGCTCAGCCTGAGCGTGGTGCCGCTGATGGCCCTCGCCACCATCTACTTCTCCGGCGAGGCCCGCAAGGCCTTCCGCAGGAGCCGCCGCGAGATGGGCAGCGTCAACGCGGGCCTGCAGGAGAGCATCGCCGGCGTGCGCGAGGTGCAGGCCTTTAACCGCGAGGACGAGAGCATCGAGCAGTTCCGCCGGGCCAACGCCGCCAACCGCGACGCCAACATCCGCGCCGCCAGCTTCACCAGCGCCCTCAACCCCGTGCTCGAGGCCCTCGGCTACGTGGCGATCGCGATCGTGATCGTTGTCGGCGGCCTCAGCGCCCTCCGCGGCCAGCCCCTCTTCGGCACCGCCGTGATCTCGCTTGGTACGGTCTTCACCTTCATCCAGTTCGTGCAGCGTTTCAACCAGCCCATCCAGCAGATCGCCGTGCTCTGGACGAACGTGCAGAGCGCGATCGCCGGCGGCGAGCGGATCTTCGGCCTGCTCGACGAGCAGCCCGACCTTGTCGATAAGCCCGACGCCAAGCCCATGCCGCCCATCACCGGCCACGTCGTCTTCGACAACGTCTCGGCTGCATACGTACCGGGCCAGCCGGTGCTGAACAACGTGAGCTTTGTGGCCGAGCCCGGCCAGACGGTAGCGATCGTCGGCCCGACCGGCGCCGGCAAGACCACGATCATCAACCTGATCCCGCGCTTCTACGATGTGGCCGAGGGCAGCGTGACGATCGACGGCCACGACGTGCGCGACGTGACGGCGGCCAGCCTGCGCAGCCAGATCGGCTTGGTGCTGCAGGACTCCTTCCTCTTCGCCGACACGGTGATGAACAACATCCGCTACGGCCGCATCGACGCCAGCGACGAAGAGGTGATCGCCGCCGCAAAGCTCGTCTCAGCCCACGAGTTCATCGAGCGGCTGCCCCAGGGCTACAACACCGTGCTCGGCGAGCGGGGCGGCGGCCTCAGCCAGGGCCAGCGCCAGCTGATCGCCATCGCCCGCGCGGCCCTCGCCAACCCGCGCATCCTCATCCTCGACGAGGCCACCAGCAGCGTGGACACCCGCACCGAGCGGCTGATCCAGCGGGCCTTCGACAAGCTGCTGGAAGGCCGCACCAGCTTCGTGATCGCCCACCGGCTCTCCACCATCCGCAACGCCGACCAGGTGCTGATGGTGAAGGGCGGCCAGATTGTGGAGCGGGGCACCCACGACGAGCTGCTGGCGCTGCGCGGCGCCTACTACGAGCTCTACATGAGCCAATTCCGCCGCGAGGAGGAGCCGGAGGCGGTGCAGTAGGCGGGGTTGCCGCCCTGAGCCGGGGGCGCGGGGGCGGCAGCCCCCACGCCCCCTCTACGCCGAGAGCGGGTGTATAGGGGGAGCGCAGTTTCGCGCCTTTAGTTTCGCGTCTTCACTTTCGCGTCTTCACTTTCGCGTCTTCGCGTCTTCGCGTTCGCGTTTTTCGCGGCGAAGCTTTCGCGACTTTCGCGATCCAAACCCCTACCCCAACGCCTCCCGCAGCGCGGCCAGCGGCAACCCCTCGAGCGCGTCGGCGTCGCTGCCGGCGAAGCTGCTCCAGAACACCAGGCCCTCGGTGGAAGGCCAAATCGGGGATGAAAGGCAGCGTGCCCTCGGTTGGGAAATCGGCCATGCTTGCTCGCTCCGCTCGCAGGCTGACAAGGTGATCGCCCTCGCTGCCCCTTGGGCTAGGTAACAAGGTGACGCCTATCAACGCCGTCAGGTCGTCACCTTGTCACCCTGTCACCCTGCACTCCCTAGCGTGGCACCTCGATGGGCTTCTCGCCCGGCTGCTTGCTTCCCGCGGCCTCCAGGCGGCGGGAGCGGATCAGCGAGGCAACCACCGCGATGACCAGGGTGCTGGTGATCACAGCCAGGGAGACCCGGTTGTCCACGTGGATCGGGTGGTCGAATACCTGGGGCACGAAGAAGCCGGTGACGAAGGGCAGCAGCATCTTTACGCCCACGAAGGTGAGGACGAAGGCCAGGCCCGTTTTGAGGTAGTAGAACTTGTCCATCACGCCAGCCAGCAGGAAGTAGAGCGAGCGCAGGCCGAGGATGGCGCAGATATTTGAGGTAAAGATCAGGAAGGGCTCCGTCGTGATGCCGAAGATCGCCGGGATCGAGTCCACGGCGAAAATCAGGTCGGTGCTCTCGACGATCAGCAGCACGATGAAGAGCGGCGTCGCGAAGATCCGCCCGTCCAGCTTCACGAAGAACCGCTCACCTTGCATCTCCCGAGTCACGGGGACGAAGCGGCGGGCTAGGCGCACCAGCGGGTTGCCTTCGGGGTGGATCTCCTCCTCCTCATCCTGGGAGAAGAACATGCGGATGCCGGTGAAGAACAGGAAGGCGCCGAAGATATAGATGATCCACTCGAAGCGCTCGATCAGCGCGGCGCCGAGCAGGATCATAGTGCCGCGCATCACCAAAGCGCCCAGGATGCCCCAGAAAAGCACCCGGTGCTGGTAGGCGGCCGGCACCCGGAAATATGTGAACAGCAGAACAAAGATAAAGATATTATCGACGCTTAGGGAGTACTCGACGAGATACCCTGTTAGAAAGTCGATCGCCGGGTCCGCGCCGCCCCAGAAGTAGATGCCGAGGTTGAAGAGCAGCGAGAGCGAGATCCAGACCACCGTCCAGGTGGCCGCCTCACGGATCGTGACGGCGTGGGCGCTCCGGTGAAACACCCCCAAGTCGAGGGCCAGCAGCCCAAGCACCACCACAAGGAACCCGACCCAGGCCCAGATGCTTACCTCCACGGTACCTCCAGTACTCCCTAGACGTTCATGTCGCTGTCGTCAATGACCCGCTGGGGGAAGCTCACACAGGCTCGCGTCCACCCGCTCTCCTCATCCCGCAGCAGCTTGAAGCTCCCCCCCAGATCCTCGGTCACCAGGGTCTCGATGATCTGCAGGCCGAGGCCGCTGCTGTGGGAGGGGCGCGGCGCCTGCGGATGCAGCGGCCCGTCGTCCCGCACCTCCACCGTTACGGTGCCGTCGGACAGGGTGGCCTCGATCTCGATCCGGCCGCCCTCGGCGGCGAGGCCGTGGGAGAGGGCATTGCTGATCAGCTCGTTGATCACCAGGGCCAACACCGTCGCATCCCGCGAGCCCACCCGCACAGGATCGCCCATAGTGGCGAAGCGCACCGGCGTCTCCGACATCACCAGGGTGGCCTGGGCGCTCTCCACCACCTGCCGCGTCACCGCGCTCACCGTGGTCACGCCGACATCCTCTCGCGAGAGCAGGTTGTGGATGGCTGCGATCGACTGGATACGGGCCGCGCTCTCCCGCAGCGCCTTCGCGCCCTCCGTGCCCGGCTCCATGCGCCGCAGCTGCATCGCCAGCAGAGCCGAGATCGTCTGCAGGTTGTTGCGCACCCGGTGGTGCATCTCCTGCAGCAGCGCCGACTTGATCATCAGCGCCCGCTGGCTCTCGTCGTAGAGGCGGGCGTTCTCGATCGCGATCGCCGCCTCATCGGCGAAGGTGCTCAGCAGCCGCACCTGCTCATAATCGAAGAGATGGGGCTCGCGCCGGTAGAGGCAGATCACCCCGATCGTGTGCTCGCGGGCCCTGAGCGGCATACAGAAGAGCGAGTGGAAGCCCTCCCGCTGGGCCACTTCTGCCAGCTCGGGAAAGCGCGCGTCCTGGTAGGCGTTCATCACCGCCAGCGGCCGGCTGTCGCGCACCGTCTGGATGATGAAGTCGCGCACGCCGCCGCCCTCGCCGCCGTGACTGGCGACCAAGTCAAGCTGGCCATCCTCACGCAGCTGGAAGATCGTGGCCCGATCGGCTTGGGCCAACTCCACCGCCTTCTCGACGATCAGCGAGAGCACGCCGGGGAGCCCGAGCTGCTCGGCGATGCTCTTGCTCACCTGTTGCAGCGTGGTGAGCTCCCGCAGCTTCTGGTGCAGGCGCTCGTCCGTCTGCTGGTACAGCTGGGCATTGGCGATGAAGAAGGCCAACTCGCCGGCCGCCACCTCCACGAACGAGATCTCCTCAGCCGAGAAGTCGCGGGGGCCGGCCGTCTGCACCGTGATCACGCCCTGGAGCTTATCGGCCGAGAACTGGAAGCGCTCGGCGTTGAAGAGCACGATCGGCACCGCCAGCATGGAGCGGAACGGCTCCTCGCCCAGCTGAGGCTCCAAGTTGAAGCGCGGCTCCTGCCAGACATCGCGCACGGCAACAGGGTGGCCAAGCTGGGCGGCCCAGCCCGTCACGCCCTGGCCAAGGCGGGCCACCACCTGGCCGACGGCGCCCTTGTTCAGGCCGCGGGTAGCCCGCAGCACCAGCTCGTCCCGATGCTTATCATAGAGGTAGACCGAGCAGACCTCGACGCCCACCACCTCGGCCACCGTCTCGACGACAGTCTGCAGCGAGGTGTCGAGATCCAGGGTGGAGTTGGCGGCGGAGATGATGCGATGGAGACCGTCGAGCTCGGCGGCGCGAGCGAGCAGCCTGGCCTCCCACTCCCGGGTGCGCTCCTCCTCCTGGGCGGCGCCGTAGGCGAGCAGCAACTCGCTCACCACCACGCCCTGGGAGAGCTGCAGCTGCTCGGAGAGGTGCAGGCCGAGCTCGGTGAGCACCTCGGCGGCGCCGCCCTGGGCATACCAGAGCGCGCCAATATGGCGCAGACAGTCGCGGCGAGCCTCCGGCGTCTGCTCGGCCTCCAGCATCGCCAGGAGCTCGGAGAGCCCAGGCCAGGTTTCGCGCAATGTGGCCACCAGGTCCGGCGCCTGTGGCGTTACTACCTCATACATCGCCATCGCCATCACCCCCTCACGAGGTAACCCGCAGCATTATACGGGCCATCAGGCATCAGGCGCAAACCACCCAGCGCGCCGGGACGCGACCGAGCGAGTATAATGGCCCCATCGGAGGTCGCCCCAATGCCTGGAGGAGCCATGACGAAGATCGACCTTGCAAGCCTCGTGCGCAACATCCCCGACTTCCCGTTGCCCGGTATCCAGTTCAAAGATATTACGACCTTGATCGGCAACGGCCCCGCCTTCGCCCAAGTGATCGACACCATGGCCGCCCGCTATCGCGACCAGCAGATCGACGCTGTTGTAGGAGTCGAGTCCCGCGGCTTTATCTTCAGCGCCCCGCTCGCGATCGCCCTCGGCGTGGGCCTGGTGCCGGTGCGCAAGCCGGGCAAACTCCCCGCCGACACCTACCAGACCGAATACGCGCTGGAGTACGGCACCAACAAGCTTGAGATCCACCGCGACGCCTTCAAGCCGGGGGCCCGCGCGCTGGTGGTGGACGACTTGCTCGCCACCGGAGGCACGATCGCGGCTGCCGCCAAGCTGATCGAGCAGGCCGGCGCCAGCGTGGTTGAGATGGCCTTTGTGATCGAGCTGACCTTCCTGGGCGGCCGCGAGAAGCTCGCGCCCTACCCCGTCTTCTCGCTCATCCAATACTAACTAGAGAGGGTACAACTCACCGCCGATCTCATCCAGGGAAGGCCTTCCCGATTCTGTCGCGGCTCGCCCTGCTGCCCTGTTTCTGGGCTTTAGGCCCGCTTCCAGCCGTTGCCACAGCTTGACAGTTATGCTATACTAGCGCCAGAAATCAGGCCGCGCTTGCGATCTATACCCCGTTTGTGTTACCCCGGCGTGTCGCCTGGCAGACCGGCCTTCACTCCCCTACGCGCCGTTTCCTAAGACTGTCCCTGCTCACCCGACGTTGCGCTTCTGCGTGCCGTCATGTGAGGACCAACCCCGGCTCTTCACAGCGTATCGCTGTCCGCAGCCCTTTGGCGTGCCTGCCCGAAATCCACGGCGCGCCCTCTCGCTTTGCTGTGCCCGCCATATTTCACCAGCGCCACTTGCGCGCTCGCCGACCCGGCGGTGAGCCTCCGCGAGACCCAACCTCCACCGCCACGCAACCCCCAAGGAGAGCACTGTCGTGAACGTCGCCGAATTAGAGTCGAAGACGCTCAGCGACCTGCGGGAGATGGCCCGCAAACTTGATATTACCGGTATCAGCGGGCTCAAAAAGCAGGATCTGATCTATAAGCTGATCCAGGCTCAGTCTGAGGAGCAAGGTAACACCTTCAGTGACGGTATTCTCGATATAGTCTCCGATGGCTTCGGCTTCCTGCGGGGCGAGCGCATGCTCCCCGGCCCCGACGATGTCTATGTCTCCCAGTCGCAAATCCGGCGCTTCGGCCTGCGCACTGGCGACCGCATCTGGGGCCAGATCCGCCCCCCCAAAGAGAGCGAGCGCTTCTACTCGCTGCTCCGCGTCGAGCTGATCAACGGGGTGGACCCCGAGACAGCCCGCAAGCGCCCCGCCTTCGATCAGCTGACCCCGATCTTCCCCAACGAGCAGATCAAGCTGGAGACAGAGCCGAACCTGCTCCACACCCGCCTGGTTGACCTGATCGCCCCGATCGGGCGCGGCCAACGCGGCCTGATCGTCTCGCCCCCCAAGGCCGGCAAGACGATGCTGCTCAAGGCGATTGCCAACGGCATCAGCACCAACCATCCCGACTGCCACCTCATGGTGCTCCTCATCGGCGAGCGGCCCGAGGAGGTCACCGATATGCGCCGCTCGGTGAAGGGCGATGTGATCGCGTCCACCTTCGATGAGCCGGTCGAGGATCATACCAAGGTCTCCGAGATGACCCTGGAGCGGGCCAAGCGCCTGGTGGAGGGCGGCCACGACGTGGTGATCCTGATGGACTCGATCACCCGCCTCGCCCGCGCCTACAACCTCGATATGCCCCCCAGCGGCCGCACCCTCTCCGGCGGCATCGACCCGGTGGCCCTCTACCCACCCAAACGCTTCTTCGGCGCGGCCCGCAACATCGAGGGTGGCGGCTCGCTCACGATCATCGCCACATGCCTGGTGGATACCGGCTCGCGCATGGACGATGTGATCTACGAGGAGTTCAAGGGCACCGGCAATATGGAGCTGCACCTCGACCGTAAGCTGGCCGAGAAGCGCATTTTCCCCGCCCTCGACATCCAGCGCTCCTCCACCCGCCGCGAGGAGCTGCTGCTGGCCCCCGAGGCCCTGCGACAGGTTTGGACGCTGCGCCGCATGGTGAGCATGCTCGGCGAGAACGAGGGCACCGAGCTGATGCTCACGCGCATGGCGAAGACCAAAACCAACGCCGAGTTCCTGCAGACGCTAAGCAAGGGCGGCAATTGAGGGCCCAGCGTCGGCTCGCGCCCTCGCACATGCCTCAGGAGCTCTCCCAGCACAGGGCCGGCGCGTTGCCCGGCCCCTTCGCCCCTGCCCACTTATGAAACCCCACCGTCCACCACGACGTATCAGTTGAGAGTGGGACCCACAACAAGACCTGGTATCGCCAGGAAGGAGAGCTACACCCATGCGCTGCACCACCTGTGACGCCGAGATCGCGGCCAACGCGCGCTTCTGCACCAACTGCGGCGCCCCTGTCGCAGCACCCGCCTCCGCAGCCGGCCCCGGCGCACCATCGCAGACCATGGCCGACGTCTACGATAACCGCCCCGGCGAGCGCATCGACCTGCCAGACCCGACCGTCGTCGGCTCGGGCCAAGGCGCGAGCGGCCTGCGCTACAAGATCATCGGCACCACCATGCAGGCCGTGGTGATCGAGCTGCCCCCCGGTCAGCACGTCTACTCGGAGCGGGGTGGCATGAGCTGGATGAGCGCCAATGTGCAGATGCAGACGAACATGGAGGGCGGCTTGGGCGGCGCCTTCAAGCGCATGTTCTCCGGCGAGTCGATCTTCATGGTCGACTTCCACTCCACCGGCGGCACCGCGGTGATCGGCTTCTCGGCCGAGTTCCCCGGCAAGATCGTGCCGCTGAACCTGGGCCCCGGCCAGCAGATGATCTGCCAGAAGGACGCCTTTATGTGCGCCGAGCGCTCGGTGCAGCTGGATATTCACTTCCGGCGCAAGTTGGGCGCTGGCATCTTCGGCGGCGAGGGCTTCATCATGCAGCGGCTCACCGGCCCCGGCCTGGCCTTCGTGGAGCTTGACGGGGAGATCGTCGAGTATACGCTCGAAGCCAACCAGGTGCTGAAGGTGGATACGGGCCACGTGGCGATGTACGAGCCCACGGTTGGCTTCGACATCGAGATGGTCCGCGGCTTCAAGAACATTCTCTTCGGCGGCGAGGGACTCTTCCTCACCACACTCCGCGGGCCCGGCCGGGTCTGGCTGCAGACGATGCCGGCCATGAATCTGGCCAAGAAGATCGCCCAGTATATGCCGAGCACGTCGAGCAGCAGCAGCAGCGGGCCGAGCATCAACCTGGGCAACCTGTTCTCCGAGTAGAGCATCGAGGACAGGGCCGCAGCTCAGCCGGCGGAGGCTGAGCGGCAGGAATCAAGAGAGGGCTGGGAAGTAGTTCCCAGCCCTCGAAGATTCTGTAGCGGCGGCGTCGCCCGGCGCAAGCCAGAACGCCGGTTACCGCCCGTGCGCCCAAACCCTAGCGCCCTGCTGCCCTACACCAGGTTGATCAGCTCGTTCGCGGTGCGGCGCATATCAAGGAAGACCAGGCCGAGCTTGGCCCGGCTCTGGGCGAGCGCTGTGAGCACAGCCTCCTCGCCGATGGCCATAAGGATCACGTACCCGTCTTCGCCACGGACGAAGACCTGATCCAGCTGGCCGCGGCGCAGCTCGTTGGCGATACGCTCGCCGAGGGAGAGCATGGCGGCGCTCATCGCGGAGACCCTGTCCTCCTCGACGTCGGCCGGCAGCGCCGAAGCCATGATGAGGCCATCAACACTCACGACGGCCGATGCCTCAATGTCGGGCGTGTTCATGGACAAGGCCTTCAGATGCCGCACCATCTCTTCGGTTCTGCTTGCCATTCATATCCTCCTTGGGCCGTCAGCCAGATGTGGGGCAGAGGCAAGACGTGCGCCGGCCGGCTTGAGCGCAGCGCAGGGCCGCGTATGACGGCCATCCGCGCCTATTTTACTACATCTTCGCACCGCGGGCAACTAGTTTACTTCGTGCTAATGGGGTGAACGCTCTTTAGACGATAGTGAAGTGTAATGAGTAGCTGCCGCCCATAGCATACCAAAGGTTCATTACCTACAGCGCATCGTTGCGCGCCCTACTGACGGCCGAGCCGCGCGCGCAGGGTGGCATCGGCGTTCTCAACGGCCTGGGCCGGCGTGAGTAGGCGGCGCAGGGCATTGCTATGCATATCGGTGAGCAGCGGCCAGACCACCTCGGCCGACTCGACGGCGTTCGGCATGGGCAGGCCGCTCTCGGCTTGGGCGCGGAAAGCGATGGCGGCGTCGCGCAGCTCCGGCGCCAGACCAACGTCATCGGCGCTGAGGTCGAGGCTGAGCAGCACAGGCTGGCGACCGGCCCGCAGCAGCTCCCACTGGGCTGCCTCGCCGATCAGGTAGCGGGCGAAGGCGGCGGCGGCCGCCTGTTCGGCCGAGGCGCCCAAGCGCGCGTTCAGCACCAGCACATCGCTCTGCACATAGGGCCGAGGGGCGCCGTCGGCGCCGGCGAGCCGAGGCAGCGGCGCGACGCCGAGATTGCTCTGCCAGATCATGCTGTAGGTGCCGAGGGCGTGGGCCCAGTCGATCGTCATCATGGCCTGCTGCGTGGTGAGAGCGTTGTCCACAGCCACGCCGTCAAGGCTGGCGAGGATGCGCTCGTCCTCGCGCAGCTCGAGCAGCCAGGCGAGCCAGGCCTCGGCGCCAGCGCGGCCGTCGAGGCCGAGCACCACCTCGCCGGTATCGTCAAAGATGCGGCCGCCAAAGGCGTAGAGGTAGGCGAGGGTGCGATCCAGGCTGAGATTATAAGCCAGACCCCAGTATGGCGGGTCGCTGCTGGCGTCGGTAATACCGCGGGCCACCCGCAGCAGCTCGTCGGTGTCGGCGGGCGGGTCCCCGGTGAAGTTGGCCTTATTGTAGTAGAGCGCCAGCGTGTCGAAGGTGAGGGGCACACCGTAGAGGGTGGCGGCATCGGTGGTGCGGACCTGAGCTGCGCCCACCGCGGCAGGTATCAGGCGGGCCAGGTCGCCCTCGGGGAGGAGGCCATCGACGGGGAGGATGCTGCCGTCGGCGACAAGAGCGCCGAGAGAGTGGCTCGGCAGGATCGCCATGTGGGGCCCACCGCCGTCAGCGACGGCGCCGACCAAGTCGCTGTGGATGCTGACCACGGGGCGGCTCTGCAGCAGCACCTGCACGCCGGGCGTGGCGCGGTTGTAGCGCTCCACGATCGCGGAGAGGGCGCGATCGGCGGGGGCCGGCCAGGCATGCCAGAGCAGCAGGACCGTGCGCGTGGGCTCCGCGGCAGGGGCGGCGGTCGGCGAAGGAGCGCCGGCGCCGCCGCACGCAGCGAGCATGATCAGTGCGACACAGACACCGAGGACCTTTCTGATATGCCGAGAGATCGTCACTGCCGCTCCTTCCCCAGTGTCGCGGGGGATTATAGCATGCCGCAGGCGGCGGTGCGAGGGTGGGGCGAGGCGCTTCCCCTGCCGGCGCCTGCCCCGAGCGTCTCGGGGCACGGCCCCGTACCCGTGCCACCTTGCGCGGTGCGTGCCTTCGTGGGGGCGCTTGCGCCCACACCCCCGCCAAAGGGGGCGCTGCCCCCTTTGGAAACCCCCAAAGCCGACGGCCGCCAGCGCCGAGGGAGCCATCGCTGCATGCCCCTCTGCGCCGAGAGCAGGCGTTGCTGGACCAGCCCCACGGCAGCTGCCGGGCACAGTATCAGTCGCCCACTCGTTTCGCGTCTTCTCTTAAGCGCTTCGCGCCACTTCGTAACGCGCATTCGCGCCTTCGTTTCGCGTTTTAAGCGCTGCGCGCCACTTCGTAACGCTCCGTTAAGCGCTTCGCGCCACTTCGTCCCGCGTCATTCGCGATCCAAACACCCTCACCCGCAGCAACACCCCGCACGCCGCGCCCGGATGCGCTACTATAGACAGTGGAATCGGCCAAGCGGGGGCAGCCATGAGCGA
>DAOUGF010000876.1:0-1871 GCA_034429295.1 Chloroflexaceae bacterium | reverse complement strand
TTCGCGCCGACCCGAGTGAGCTCCTCATCTGCCCCAAGCCGCATGTCGGCCCCTGGCGCATCGACTTAGTCAGTCGGGAGCAGCACTGCTGCCGGGACCCGCGGCTCTGCCACATCATCGGCCAGCCCGGCGCCAGGCCGCCGGTGCGCCCCCCGCGCACCACCGAGGATCTGCTGCGCGAGCTCGGCCGTCTCTTCGAGACACGCTCACTGGACGCGCTTGACGAGGAGATTGTGGACGCCGTGGCCCGCCGCGTTGAGGCCATCACCCGGCGCTTTGCCGAGGTCGCAGGCGACTTCGGCGACGTGACGGTCTACGAAAGACGGCTGCGCGACGCAGGTATGGACCGGACGCTGCACCTGCTCGGGGCGAACGAGCGCGAGTCACTGGCCCTGGCCGTCTACCTGGTTGATAAGCTCGACCGAGTGCGGGCGAGCGACTTCTCGGCGCCGACGATCCACATTGCCCGTGTGCTAGAGCGGGAGATCCAGCGACGCGTGATGGCTATCCCCGGCATTACGCCCGCCGACTTCCCCCACGGCAAGCCAACCCTTGGCGCGCTGGCAGGTACGCGTCGGAAACGACCGGAGGTCTGGGCGAAGATCGAGGCCCACCTCGCCAGCGTGTGGGACGGCCACGTGGATGAGGCGGACCCAGCGTTCGTGCTCACCTTCGACGGCTTTGTACAGCTGCTGCAGCCGATCGTGTACGCCCGCAATCAGGCGGCCCACACTACGCCTGTCGGCCGTCAGCGCTACAGCGACATCTTCCGGGATGTGTGCCGAGGCGGCACCTCGCGGGTCGGCGTGCTCAACGCGCTATTGTTGGCGTGGCAGAGCGTTGCCTAGCTGTCGCGCGATTAGTGGCGAGGCTCAGTGCCGTAGCTGCAGCCTAGCCACTTGTCCGCAGGGCAATGTTCCACTTTGGCTGATATGCCTGGATAAGCAGATCGCCGCGGCGCGGGCGAGAGCGCTGTCGCTCACAGGCTGAGGGTGAGTTGCGCGGCGCCCTGCCCGTCGTCCGGGAGCGGAGGTGGGAGCTCCTGCGCCTCGCCGTGCAGCTGGCGGTAGAGCTGCCACGTGTTGTGGAAGCCGCGCCGCCTGTTGCGGTTGTTGCCGCGGAAGATCACTACCTCGACGCCAATGCTGATGCAGATCTCGCAGGGGCAGTAGGTCCAGGGCCGTTGGGCGAGCGTCCTATGGTAGTCACGACGGATGCTCTGGCGGATCTCACCAGAGAGCGCGGCGTAGTCAAGCACCGCGTCCAGTGCCTCGTCTAGCCCAATCTCCTCGGCGTCGTAGGCGCGCAGGGCGCCCAGAGCGGCCCGCTCGAGGCGTAGCGCCATTGCCTCATCAACGCCCTTCTTCTTCGCGAGGGCCCGTGCCTCGGGGATGCGGATGGCCGTATAGGCGGTGTTGCCGAGGAAGTAGTTGCGCCGACCGTCCATCCAAGCGCGCCGAAGCCGCGAGGCGCTATCGAAGCTTGTCACACCGAGCTGCGCGAAGGTGTCGATCTGCTCCGGGCGGTTGACGCCGAAGAGGTGCAGCTGAGTGCCCGGCCGTAGCTCCGCCTGGATCGCGGCGAGCACGGCGACGATGTCCGCGGTCTGGCTCCGCACCAGTCCTCCGGCAGCGATGTGGGTGTAGCCCATCTGCATGAGCGCCCGGGCCGCGCGAGCGTAGGAGGCTGGATTCCATCCCTGAGCGACACCCATCGGGGTGAAGGTGTAGCCGCCGGCGCGGTGCTGCACGAGGAAATCCTCGGCGTTCTGGACAGTGATGTCCCACCGGCGCTGCCTCTCGTCCTCCAGCTCGGCGAAGATCAGATGGTCGATCGAAACGCCGATGTCGAAGCCGAGCCGCTGGTAATAC
>DAOUGF010000875.1:0-9501 GCA_034429295.1 Chloroflexaceae bacterium | reverse complement strand
CAACCGATGCTCGCACACCACCCCGAGCGCAGATCTGCCGCCAAGCGAAGCGGAGCGCTTGCACCTTTGCTGGGGGCAAAGCCCGCTCGCATCCTCACCCACCGTGCAGGTGGTAGTGGTATGGGGCAAGCGCCCCAAGCGAGCCCCGCAGGGGCGTGGGGGCAAGCGCACCACAGAGGCGCCCGCCGCCCCTACGCGAAGCCCAGCGTCTTCACGCTCCCGCGGGTAACTACGCGGTAATCGTAAAACATATCATCTCCTTCCAGTCTCTTTTCATCTCAGCCGCCAATAGGGATACCAGCAATAACGCACAACGACGATATCGTAGAAACACCCGCATACATTCTCTCAGTATTTGAAGACTCTCCTATCCCAATTAGTATTTACGATCGGGATGGTGTCCAAGTGGCCTTCAACGCTGCCCATGGGAGAATGTGGAACATGACCCGCGACGAAGGGATCGGTAAATTCAACATGGTTACCGACCCGCAATTGGTCGCGACGGGCAGCGCCGAGTACCACCGCCGTGTGATGGAGGGCGAGACGATTGTCTTACCGCCCCACGCTTTCGACTCGTTTGAGGCCGGTTTGCAGGGCGGCGGGACAAGACGGCGTTGGTCCGAGGCGACCTATTTCCCGCTCCGCGGCACCGACGGCTCCATCACCCATCTTTGCGCGTTCCTCCGTGATGTCACGGACTCGATCGAACAGGCACAGCAGATCACGGCGGCCCAGGAGGAGATCGCCGCCCAACGAGCGACCATCGAGTCCCTGTCCATCCCGGTCATTCAGGTTTGGCAGGGTATCCTGACGGTACCCCTTATCGGCACGATCGATACCGCCCGCTCGATGAGTATCACCAACAATCTGCTTGAGGTGATCTCGCAGCAGCAGGCGCGCTGTGTGATTCTGGATATTACCGGCGTGCCGGTCGTGGATACGCAGGTTGCCCAGCATCTCATTCGCACCGCCCAAGCGTGCCGGCTGCTGGGATGCGAGGTCGTCCTGGTAGGGGTAGGAGTTGAGATCGCACAAACGCTCGTGCAGCTCGGCGTAGATCTGAGCACACTGCACACCCTCGCCAACCTCCAGGCTGGTATCGCCTGGGCCTTTAAGCAGCAGAACCTTCGAGTTGTGCAAGACGAGTAGAGGGTCGGCCTGCTGAGCCTGGCCGAGCCGTCGCTCAGGCGAGCCACTCCCGCATTTGCTCCGGAGTGAGATTGCCGCCACAGAGGATCGCGCCGACGAGCATGCCCCTGAAAGGGGCGCTGTGGGCTATGAGCGCGGCGATCGTGACGGCGCCGGATGGCTCCAGCACCAGCCCGAGGTGCGCGTGTACGAGGCGCATCGCCTCGAGGATCGTCTCGTCCTCCACAAGGAGGATGTCGTCTACGACGCCAGCCAGGTCGGCCAGGGCCTCAGGCACGGGCACGCGCACAGCGATGCCGTCGGCGATCGTGTCAGCCCGCTCCGTCGCCTCCGGCCGTCCGCTACGCCAGGAGCGCTCCATAGCAGGCGCCCCGGCGGCACTCACGCCGACCACTCGTGTGGCGGGGCTGTGGGCCTTGACCCAGTGGGCCACTCCGGCGAGCAGAGCGCCGTTGCCGAGGGGCACGAGCAGGACATCGAGGGGCTCGGGCCAGCGCAGCAACTCGACAGCGATCGTTCCTGCGCCCTCGACCGTCTCGACGTCACGGCTATCCTCGACGAAACGGACGCCCGCCGCGGCGGCGTAGGCGCGGGCGGCCTCCTTGGCGGCGTCGAAGTCGTGGCCGGCGAGGCGCACCTCAGCGCCAAGGGCACGCATGCGCTCGAGCTTCAGCGGGCTGGCGCTGTGAGCGGCAAAGACGGTCAGCCGCAGACCACGCTTGCGGGCGGCGAAGGCCATTCCCTGACCGAAGTTGCCAGCGCTCGCGCAGACGACCGCTGCGCCCGGCGGCAGGCCGGCGCAGAGTAGCTCGGCGCCCCGCCCCTTGAACGAGCGGATGGGGTTTACGGTCTCCACCTTCACCAGCAGGCGGCAGCCAAGCTGCGCGCCCAGGCTCTCGGCCAGAAACTGCGGGGTGTTCAGGAACACCGGATCGATCACCTCAGCCGCGCGGGCGATTCGCGCGACGGAGATGCGGGATGGTTGCGACATAGCGCTCTCTCGCTGTAGGGGTAGCGGTCGCCGCTCGGGCGACGGGAGTGTCGCACCGGGGACGTGCCTTGTCAAGTTGGGGGCGCTGCCGCCCCACGACCCTGCCGTGCGTTCTCGGGGCGCTCCCCCGAAGTAGTACCACCTGCACGATGAGTGGGGATGCGAGCGGGCTCCGCCCCTCGCGCACCCCGCCAAGGGGGCGGCTGCCCCCTTGGAACCCCCGAAGCCGACTGCGTTCCTGGGCGAGACGGCTGGCGGCGCATGCCCCTCGGCGCCGAGAGCGGGAGCGGCCATGCCAGCGAGGCGGCAGCTGCCCAACAGCTTCGCTGCCCAAGGGTATGGTGGAGGCGAAGCTGCCCGGCAGCGGGCGTGGGGCTGGGCGTCAGCGCCCGCTCGGGGCGCGGGCGGCGCCCGCCCTACGGCCGCCCAATCAGCACGAAGGGTGCCCAGTATTGGGGATGCGCGAAGGGCCGCTCATCGGGCGGCCCTCCCTCGGGAAGGGGCGGGTAGCCGTGGCGGGCCAGCGCCCTATCCACCTCGGCCCGCGTCAGCTCGCGCACGGCCACCAGCGCGTCGCAGAGCGCAGCGGCGGGCCCCTGACCGTCGTCGGCCAGCAGGCGGGTGTAGAGCTGTTCCATCATCAGGAGGGCCACGCGGTCGCGGGCGCGGGCCATGGTGCAGATGATCGTGGGGGCGACTGCGTAGAGGAAGGCCCGCTGCAGCCCGAACAGCTCGTCGCCGGCCAACACCTGGCCGAAGCCGCTCATACACGCGCTGAGCGTCACCAGCTCCGCCCGGCAGCCAGGGCCGGCCCGCAGCACCGCCGCAGCGCTCAGCACATCGCCTGCGCCCAGGTGCAGCCCAGGGGTCTGGTTGCGGCCTTGGGTTGTGTGGCCGGCGATATGGAGCCAGCGCAGCGCCTCGCCATGCTCCAGCAACCGTGTGCTTTTGGGCTCAGGGCCCACCCAGGCCGTGCCATCTAACAGCCGCGCCACCGCCACCGCCTCATCTTCGGCGTGTTCGAGCCTTGCGCCTTCCGGCCCATCGTAGCCGATGGCCAGGGCACCGCCGCGCCGGGCCGGCCGCTCGCGCCGGGTGTGAAGCATGATCGACGCGCTCGGGGCGTGGGCGATCGCCGGCCCGCCCGCCCGCAGCAGGAAGCTCCCATCGGCCCGGCGCAGCGCCGCGAACGGAATGTAGTGCAGCGGGCCGTGAGGGATGATGCAGATCCGCCGGCAGCCCACGAGCTGCTGCTCCACCGGCGCGAGCAGGCGCTGCGAGAGCCAGTCCACCGCCCGCTCTGTCCGCAGCATGTCCAGCACAGGGTCGTCGCTGTGTGCGGAGGGCCGCAGCTTGTTCGGGTCGAGGTCCATCGCACCGTCCCGGAGCCGCCTGCAGATGATCCCCTCGCGGGTGATCACAAACAGCAGCGTGGCCGGCGGGGCCAGCGCGGCCCTGAGCAGTGCCTGGTTCGTCGCTGGGATCTTGTTCAGCCAGTGCTCGCCCCAAGGCCGCACACCCGTGGTGAAGAACTCGAGCACCACCTCGCCAGGCTCCAGCTGTCGCTGCAACTCCGCCAGCGTGGCCACGCCCACCGTCGCCAGCCGGTCGGCCACCTGCCCCTCGCCGTCCTCAGCGGGGCGGGCCGCTAGCAGATCGAGGAAGGCTCGCGAGCGGGCTCGCTCCACATAGCCGAACGCCGCCGCCAGATCGCCTCGCTCCAGCAGAAACAGCACCAGGCTCTCGTAGAGGTACTGGGTGGTGCCGAAGAGACCCACCCGTAGATCCTCGGCGGCAATGCCCGCCCGCAGGGTCTCTACCTCGTCGATGGCGGCGCGCCAGAGGGCCTCGGCCTCGCCGGCCCGCCCGGCGCGGGCCAGCAGAGCGGCTATCCGCCCCTGGAGCAGCGGGCGCCAATGGCGAATCTCGTGGCGGCGGGCCAGCGACTCGGCCCGGCTGAAGCGATCCATCGCCCCTGCCTCGTCGCCCTGCACCAGGGCTAGCAACCCCAGCTGGGCCAGGCTGTCTACTGCGGCCAGCGCGTTCGAGCCGCGCTCATCCTCGGCTAGGGCGAGCGCCTCGCCGAGGGCCAGCGCGCTCTGCTCGTAGTTGCCCCGCAGCAGGGCCAGGGTGCCCTGGGCCCAGCGAATCATGGCCAGGCGCCGGGTCATACCAAGCCCGCGGTAGGCCCCATCCGCCGCCGCCAGCGCCGCAGCTGCCTCCTCCCAGTGGCCGAGGTGGAGCGCGTTGTTGCCCACCTCGTAGAGCGCGTGGACCTCCCGGTAGATCGCGCCCGCCGCCCGTGCGAGCCGCAGGCTGCGCCGGCACAGCCGCAAGGCCCGCCGGTGATCCGCCAGATCGCCGTAGAGCTGGGCGATCGAGAGCAGCAGATAGCTGCGCCGCGCCTGATCGCCCAGCTGGCGCGTCAGCGGCAGGGCCTCCCGCAGCAGCTCGAGGGCGCAGTCGTAGCGCGATAGCGAGACGTAGGCGATATGGGCCGCGTGGAGCGCCCGCAAGCGCAGCGCGGGCTCCAACTCAGGGTCGGCGAGCAGCCGATCCATCGCCGCCAGGCCGCGCCCCACGGCCCCAACGCGGATATCGGCGTAGCCCTGGAAGAAGCTCAGCCAGCTGCGGATTCTCGGGCTGGCCACGTTTTGAAGGTCACAAGTGTATGCATTAATCCGGTCCCACTCCATAGACTCTATAAACAGGTCGTGGAGCGCACCCAAGTGGTGCAGGCACTCTGCCTCGCGGGCCTCCTGCGCCGCCGGCCCGACGGCCGCGGAGAGCCGCGCGATCGCGTCGCGCGCTGCCCGCTCATAACGCTCGATCTCCTCGCGTAGAGAGTTCATATGCGCAGCGCTCCTTCCTCCCCGACCACCAAACGCCTGCGCCAGCCCATCAACTGCAGGAAAGGCAGAGGAACTATGGCACGTAGCTCGCCATCTGACGGCGCAACGACAACTGTGATCCTGCCGGCCTCAGCGACCGCGCTGATGGTCCCGATCGACGGTAAGGGGTCCATCGAGCTCCCCGCATTCGGCCAGCGGCGCTTGCGCCTGGAGCCGGAGAGCGAAGGGACGGTTGAAGGCAAGGATGGGGCGGCCACGCCCGTCCCGATCAGGTCGAAGCGCCACGAGCGCCAGGCCTTCGCGCCCGAACTCGACCAGCTTCAGCAACTCCCCGCAACGGCCGAGTTCCCCCGGCTTACCGAGGAGCCGCTCCTCCCACTCAACGAGCGCTACCGGCGCTTCCGAATCTCCATCGAGGGCGGCCCCGCTGACGATGCCCCGAGCTCGATCATGTACCTATTTAACGTCGTAGTCGCCCTGGAGTGGTTGCCTGGCCCAGAGCGCCTCACCCAGATCATGCGCGGGCTGCGGGAGGCCTCCGACTTCCTCTACGACGCCACTAACGGCACGATGGCCTTCGGCCAGGTGGTCTTCGCGGGGCCGGAACTGATGGCGAAGGCCGACATCCAGATCATGGCCTCGAACCGCTTCCACCCTCGCAGCTCGGTGAACGGCCTGAACGTGGCGAAGAAGTTCTCGCCCATCCGCCTCGGCCGCGGCAGCTGGCACAAGAACAACGGCGCCCTGCTCACCTGGGACGAGGCCGCGGCCGCCCCGGTGATCGCCCACGAGTGGGCCCACTACGCCCTCAGCCTGCGAGATGAGTATCTCGATGAGGCCCGCCGGGTCTCGCGCCGCGGGCGGCGGCTGCGGGCCGATAACACCGGCGCGCGAGTACTCGTGGTGCCCCGCATCAGCCATGCGATCGAGTCGCTGCTCGCCACCCTGGACGCCAGCGAGCTGGTGCCGCTGCAGCGCCGGCCCGGTCTCGACGACGAACTGCGCGCCCAACTGCTCAACCAGGTCAACACTTACTATCCGAACATCGAGGCCAGCCTCTTCACGCCGAATCCGGGGCCGCGGCGCTTCCCCGCCGCCCTGCCCCAGTTCTACACGCTGCCCGGCGGCCCGCTCTGGACCTCCCCCGTCCAACAGGGGCCGGCGCAGGCGAGCGCCCAGGAGTGGACGATCGACGTGGACGAGCTCGGCATCGGGCACTGCTGGCTCTACGCCCTCAAGCATCTGGAGGGCGATAGGCTCCATCTGATCGCTCAGGGAAGGCTGGAGGAGCGCTCCATCAGCCGGTCGATCGATGTCGAGGGGCGGCTCGGCCGCGAGGGATCGCTCCAGGTGGCCGGCGACGGCTTCACCATCCTCGGCGCCGACCCGAGCTACACGATCGTCGCCGTGGGCGCCACCGAGGCCGGCGCCCAGGCGCGGCTGCGACAGCTCGGCCAGGAGCGCACCGCGCCCTGGCAGATCCGCCAGCCCCCCGCGCCGCCGGTAGTGGCCGTGCTGCCGGAGCCGGGGGCTCGCGGCTGGCCCACGGGCGACGGCGAGAAGGGTGGCCAGCTGCGGGTGCGGGTGCAGCTCGTCGGCGAGAGCCTGCCCGACCAGATGTGGATCGTCGAGCCGGGGGCGCCCTTCGCGCCGCTCTACGCCCAGCGCTCGGGCGCGCGCCTGCCCTCCCAAGAGGAGGCGCCGGAGCAATATCAGCCGATCACCCAGCTCGACGGCGTGGTAGCCATGCGTTGGGGCGACGCCGCCACGCCGGCCTACTGGCTGGCCGACTACTCCCACGGCGGCAATCCGCCCACCAGCGTGCGCAGCGCGGGCGCGCCGATCAGCGCCGGCTCCAGCGACGGCAATCTGCTGATCTTCAGCCGCACGGCCGAAGCCAAGGCCGCTGATCCCGCCTACGACCCGGAGAGCGACCCTGACTACGATCTGCGGATCGTCACGACGCGCAACTACGCTGGCTTCGAGGCCGGCGCGCCCGGCTCGCCGCGGAGCTACCTCTTTAGCGTGGCCGCGAACCTCCCGCTCGACTACGGGCGCCTGCGACCGACCCTCGTGCTGAGCTACGACGCGGACGCCCTCGACGACGAGCACGAGCTGCTGATCTATCGCTACGACGTCCACAGCCGCGAGTGGCTGCCCCTGCCCACCTATCTGCCCCCTGGCGCCTTCTACGCTGCGGCCGCGCTGGACGCGGAGAGCGCGCCTCATCTGACTGCTCAGTTCCCGCCGGGCAATATTCGTGTGGAGTACTACCGTTTATTTGCAGTAGACCGGCAGGCGCCGCCCTCCGTGTGACAGCCTTCTACAGGCTCCTGCCGTATGTCGAAGGGTGCATTGACGGCTTCCATAAGCAAAGCGAGCACCTATGACAGACGTGCGCCAGGGGCCCCAACGAGACCCGAATGCTATCCTTGCCATCGCCGAGCGGCTGCTCCGCGACAATGGCTGGAGCCTCCTCACCCCGGCCGCCCTGGCCCAACGCACAGCGGCGCTGCTGCTGATGATGGGCCAACAGGGTGCGCCCGCGGGCGCTGCTCCCTCCGACGATATGATCACGATCGCGTCGCTCCGCTGCTACGCTCAGTATATGTACGAGGCGTTTGTGGGCGCCCACGGCGACGATCAGCAGCGCACGGCCTACACAGAACTGCTGCGCTACGCCTACAGCAAGGCCGGGCGGCTCGAGCCGGGGCTCAGCCGCGATGAGCGGGAGGAGATCGCCTGCGAGGTGGTCGCCGAGCTCTACTACCGGGCGGCGCCAGCGGGGGAGGCAGGGGTGCCGGGGGTGCGCGTGCCGGGCGCCTTTATCGCCGTGGCCCTGCAGCAGACGCGGAACGCGGTGCGGCGCTGGCGGCGGGCGGCCCGCCACATGCTCCAGAGCGCCGATGGGCGCGAGGAGAGCCAGGAGTTGGAGGATGTGGTCGGGGCGGACCGTAGCGACGGCCTCGGCGACGGCGTCTACCCGCAGATCGAGCGCCGCGCCAGGGACGCCGAGGTGCGCGCGGCCTACGCCCAGGCGCTCCAGCGCTACCCGCGGGCGAAGACCCAACTCCAGGTGGTATGGATGCATCACATTCAGGAGCTCGACTATCAGGCGATCGCGGCCCGGCTCGGCATCAGCGTCGAAAATGTGCGGATGTTGTATCATCGTGGGTGCAAGCGCTTACGGGGCGACCCGGAGCTGCGGGCCCTCGCCGACGACGAGCAGCTCGTGCCGCTCCGCGACGGCCGGCTCGCGCCCCCACCCAACAACGGCCATGGCTAAGCTCACCCTGACAACCGCGCCGGGCGCACCGCTGTGCGTCGAGCCACGTTCCACGAGACTGCCAGAATGCCCCGGGGCGCGCTGCGCGCTGGTTGCGCCACGCCATGAGCGAAGGGGATGCCGGCCATGAGCGACCAGTTTACGCCCGATCCGCTGGAGCTAGACGACGACGCCCACGAGCGGCTGCGGGGGATGCTGCCGGCCTACGCGATCGTGCGCCTGCAGGGCGCACCCGACTCCTTCGCCTGGCAGCCGCTCATCAGTCATCTCGCCACATGCGCGAGTTGCCGCGAGGAACTCGACGAGCTCTTGCTGCTGCTCAGGGAGACCGCGACGGGCGCCGCTGATGCTGAGCCTGATATGCCCTCGTTCGACTTGAGCGCCCTGCCGCCGTTCAACCGACGCGGCGGGCCACAAGAGGAGGCCAGGCCTCTGCTGGCAAGCCAGCCGGCTCCACCCCATCCGGCCGGCCCAACTCCTCGCGAGCTCCACCTCAACTTGGGCGCGACGCTGCTCCAGGCCATGCGCCGGCCACAGCTGGCGGGCGCGTTCCGCCAGAACGGGGCAGGAGCACCCGGCGCCCCCGGCGAGCTCCACCACCAGCTTAGCGTGGGGGCGCCTGACCCGATCGATATCGGCCTCGACGTCGCGCTCAGCGACCCGCAGCGCAGCCTCTACCGCCTTCAGGTGACGGTTGTGGCAACCGGCGATCCCTTCGAGCAGGCCGGGCACACGGTGACGCTCAGCTATGAGGGGCGCAGCACCGCAGCCATCACCGACCAGCGGGGCTGTGTGGTCTTTAGCGGCGTGCCCCACGAGGCGCTTGGTCGCCTGCAACTCAGCGTGCAACTCAGCTCCTCAGGCTAGCCCCCACGAAACCTCTCTGCACCCTATCGGAGGCGCCGTGCTTTGAAGGCATGGCGCCTTCGCCGTTGAATCCAGCGGAGAAGTGTAATACTCGGCCCTCGCAGCGACATAAGGGAGGTAGAGCGCCCGTGCGACCCACAGCCAGCCAGACGATGGGGGGTAGCAGATGGAGCAGACGTGCGAGGCCTGTGTTGATAGTTACATCCAGCGCTACGGCTGGGAATTAGTAGATCGCGAGACCCTGCTGAGCGCCGTCGAGCGCGAATACCTGTCGCGCCCGGAGCGAGGGGCGGGCGCGGCCCGCGCGGCCTTGCTCTGGAGCTACAGCGCCATCCTCTACCGGGTCTGCTCCGGTG
>DAOUGF010000874.1:0-12525 GCA_034429295.1 Chloroflexaceae bacterium | reverse complement strand
CGTCTTCCCCGCCATGCGCCAGCGCGGGCGTGGCAAGATCGTCAACGTGGCCTCGGCCACCGTCTTCAGCGGCTCGCCCCTTTGGGCCCACTACGTCGCCTCGAAGGGCGCGCTGATCGCCTTGACCCGCACGATGGCCCGCGAAGCGGGCGACCACGGCGTGACGGTCAACGCCCTGGCGCCTGGCTTCACCCTCACCGAGGCCAGCCTCGGCCTGATGGAGGACGCCGCCAGCTACGGCGTGAGCCGCGGCGCGATCAAGCGCGCCGCCTACCCCGACGACATGGCCGGCGCCGCTCTCTTCCTCGCCTCACCCGCCAGCGACTTCATCACCGGGCAGACGCTGATCGTCGATGGCGGGCGCCAGTTTATCTAACCGGTCGCTCAGAATGTACGGCCGAGGCATTTGCCCAACGAACGCCTCGGCCTCTATGAACCTCGTCTCACCCTTCAGCGAGGAGCTCCGCCACCTCGGCGTCTCCGGTGTAGCGGGCGACCGCGTCGGGGTCGAGCTGGATGCCGAGGCCGGGCGTCGACGGGATGGCGAGCATGCCGTCGGCATCGAGCGTCCAACCTCCCACCGTGAGGCGGTCGATGTAGGGCGAGCCGACACAGTACTCGACGAGATCGGTCTCGGCGAAAGCTGCCGCGAGCTGCAGGTCGGCCGCGAGCCCGATGGCGGTGTTCCAGCCGTGGGGGATGAAGCGCGCCCCGTGCTGCTCGGCCATCCAGGCGATGCGGCGCTCCTCGCTGATCCCGCCGACCTTGGTCACGTCGGGCTGCACGATGTCGAAAGCCCCTGCCCGTAGCCAGGGCTCGAACGACTGGCGGCGGGTCAGCACCTCGCCGCCGGCGATGGGGAGGGGCGCGGCGCGCCGCAGCAGGACGTAATCGTCCAGGGCGTCGGGGTGGAGCGGCTCCTCGAACCAGGCGACGTCGTAGGACGCAAGCATCTGCGCGGTGCGCAGTGCCCACTTGTAGCGGCTGCCCCAGTGGGCGTCGCTGCCTCCCGCGTCCACCATCAGCAGGCAATCCTCCCCCGCGGCCTCCCGCGCCGCCTTGATGATCGCCTCGTCGGTCGCGCGGTCCACGCGCCCGAATGGCCCCCAACCGATCTTGAAGGCGCGGAAGCCGTGGGCGCGGAGCCGCCGGAGCTCATCGGCGAGCAGCTCCGGCTCGCGCATGAGCAGCGAGGCGTAGGGCCGGACGCGCTCGCGGTAGCGCCCGCCCAGCAGGCGGCTCACAGGCTGGCCCGTCACCTTCCCGAGAATATCCCAGAGGGCGATATCGATCCCGCTGATCGCGTGGGTGATCGCGCCGCCGCGGCCCTGCCAGAAGGTGTGCTGGTGCAGCTTCTCGCTCACCCGCTCCGGCTCGATGGCGCTCTCGCCCACGTAGAGCGGCTCCAGTACTTCCAGGGCAGCCTCGACGAGCCGGTCGCTGGTGAAGACGCTGCCGATCCCAACCAGGCCCTCATCCGTCCGGACGATGACCAGGGTGTGCACACAGTCGTCCGGGTTCAGCTCGTTGCTCCAGCCGCCCTCCGGGGTGCCGCCACGGAGTCCGAGGGCCCTGATCTCACGAATCTTCATGCTGATCCCTTATCTCTGCTTTGCCCCTCACATACCCCTGTGTGGCGGCCCGGAGTTCATCCGGATCATCTCAGCTGGCGCCGGAGAGAAACGCCCGCAGGGTTGAAAGAAATGCCTCCGGCTCATCGGCCCAAACCCGGTGGCTGCTCTGCTCGAAGATTCGGAGGCGGGCGCCCGGGATGCGCTGCGCGATCTCCTCGGAGAGCTCCGGCGGGCAGATCCAATCGTGGCGGCCGGCGATCACCAGGGTGGGCGCGGTGATCGCCCCAAGCTGTGCGGTGACGTCGTAGTTGCGCAGGAAGCCGCCAAAACCTTCATTGATCGCGTCCGGCGAGTAGATGGCCCGCCGGGCGGCGATCTCGGCTGCCGACGGGTCGTGGCGCAGCGAGTACAGCGGCCCCATCACCGCGAAGTACTCGCGCATCTGCTCCTCGCTCTCAAAGGTGCCTTCCCAAAGGCGTTGGGCCACCTGTTGTTGCTCAGGCGTGCCGCGCTCGGCCAGGATCTCCTTGGCCCTGGTGATAAAGCCCCTGTGCGCTGCGGTGACGATCAGGACGAGGCGCGCGACGCGCCGCGGATAGCGCGCCGCGTAGGTCAGCGCGACCATCCCGCCGTACGACACGCCCATGACGATAATGGTGTCGAGGCCGAGGTGCTGCCGCAGGGCCTCCATATCCTCGACGTTGTTCTCCAGCGTGTAGCTTTCCCGCGGCCCGCGGGCCGAGCGGCCTTGGCCGCGGTGGTCGAAGTAGACAAGCTGCAGCTGGTCGGCCAGGGGCGCAAAGACCGGCCGCACGCTGGTATGGTCGCCGCCGGGCCCGCCGTGGATGGCGAAGGCCGTGGGGCGCTCGCGCATCTGCGGGCCATCGGTGACGAGGCCCGGCCCCTCGACGTCGAAGTAGAGTGTGGTATCGCGGACGTGCGCATACATATCGAGGTCTCGCAGGCTACCGCCGGCCTACCAGCGCCGGAAGAGGCGAGGCTGGGGCTCAAAGGTGACGCCCTCATCCAGGGGGAAGATCGGCCGCCGGCAGCGCTGATGCCCGAGCGTCGGTAGGTTGGCGCTCGTCGAGCCAGGCGCGTCGACATTGATCAGGCGAGCCGCCCAGGCCGCGTAGAAGCGGTGCTGGCAATGGGGCGACTTGACGATAACGGCGTCGAAGTTGGCGGGGTCCTGCCCGTGAGCCAGGAACAGCGAGCGGTCGTAGAGGCTCACCGGCCGACTCGTCAGCACGAGGGTGCGGTGGCCGGCCTCGACGACGGCGGTGGGGCCGCCGTGCCAGTAGGCGCCGTCGGACTCGTTTTTGAAGCGCCCGTCGGAGAGCATGCGCACCGTGCCCGTGATCGGCAGCGGCTCGAAGCGCGAGTCGAGCGCCCCGCCGACGGTGCACTGGATTTGCCCGCCAACCCCCGCCTCAAAGGCGGCGCGCACCGCAGGCGGGTCTACCAGGGGTGCGAGGACGCTTCCCTCATAGCCCTGGGCCTCGAGTTCGCGCAGGATGGCGTTGCTGTCGCCGGAGGCCCCGGAGCTCGTCGCGTCGGCGGCGTCCACGAGCACCACCGTTCCCTCGCGCACCTCCAGGGCCTGCCGGACCGCCTCGCGGAGGGGCGTCAGCTTGGCCTGCAGGTGCTCGCGCACTTCCCAGAAGTCGCGGGCGATCGCGATGGCGGCCTCGGCGGCGCGCTCTGGATCGCCGTCGGTGCAGACGATGACGTTCGAGCAGAGGTCGGGCACATCGGTGAAGGGGTTGCCGATGAACATGCCGGCCGAGAGCCCGCCTGGCTCGGCCTCGATCGCTTGGGCGGCGCGGATCATGCGGCCGAAGAGGCCGGTCGCGGTGATCAATTCGTCGCCGCGCACGAGGGCTGGGATGGGCACGCGGGCGGTAACCGGACGGACGCCCTCGTCGATGATCCGAAGCAGCAGGCGGGCGGCCCGCTCGCCGGTCTGGAAGAAGTCGACGTGCGGGTAGGTGTGATAGATCGTGATCGCGTCGCAGTGCTGCAGGATGCGGTCGGTGATGATGCCGTGCAGATCGAACGAGGCGACGAGCGGCACGCGCTCGCCGAGGATCTTGCGCGTCTCCGCCAGCAGGTAGCCCTCGGGGTCCACCTCGTCCTCGGAGGCCATGGCCCCGTGGAGCGAAAAGTAGACGGCGTCGACGGGGCCGGCGGCGCGCACGGCGCCAAGGAACTCGTCGGCGATGCGGCGGAAGCCGGCGGCCGTGAGGGTGCCGCCCGAGGTGTTGGCGCGAACCCCGTAGGCAGGGATGAGCTCGAGGTCGGGGCGCTGCCTGAACACGCTCAGAGCCCCTGCCACCTCGCTCTGCACACCCTCGTGGTGGGTGAAGAGAGCCGGGCCGAAGGAGACGCGGAAATCATCGTACTGGCTTGGCACCGGGTTGAACGACGAGATCTCCTGCTTGCACTCGGCGATCAGAATGCGGGTCATCGGAGCGTCCTCTTGCGTTAATCCTGGCGGAGACGAGGGTCAAGGGCATCGCGCATGCCGTCGCCGAGGAAGTTGAAGCCGAGCACGACGAGCATGATCGAGAGGCCTGGAGCGATCGCGAGCCAGGGGGCCAACTCCATGTACTGGCGGCTGGCGTTGAGCATCGAGCCCCACGAGGGGTCGGGCGGCTGGATGCCGAGGCCCAGGAAGCTGAGGGCGGCCTCGGAGAGCACGGCGGTGGAGAAGAGCAGGCTGGTCTGGACGATCAGGAGCGGCGTGATGTTGGGCAGCACGTGGCGGCCGATGATATGGAGCGTGCTGCCGCCGACAACCTGGGCGGCCTCGACGTAGGGCTCGGCCTTGATCACGGCCACGGCGGTGCGGGCGATGCGCGCGTAGGCCGGGGTGGTGATGATCCCGATCGCGATCATGGCGTTGGTGATGCTCGGGCCGAGCAGGCCGGCGATGACGATCGCGAGCACCAGGCCGGGGAAGGCCAGCATAATGTCGATCGCGGCGTTGAGCAGCGTGTCGAGCCAGCCGCCGAAGTAGGCGGCGAGCACGCCGAGTAGCCCGCCGAGCAGCGAGGCGACGCCCACCGCGACCACGCCCACGTAGAGCGAGACGCGGGCGCCGTAGATGATGCGCGAGAGCACATCGCGCCCGAGCTCGTCGGTGCCGAGGGGGTGGCCCGCCGACGGCGGGAGTAAGCGGCGGCCCACCAGCTGGGCCGGCTCGTACGGCGCGAGCAGCGGGCCCAGCAGCGCGATCGCGACCACCAGCGCGATGATCGCCGCGCCGATCAGTCCGATCGGGTTCTGGCGCAGCAGGCGCGCCACCCGGGCCGCGCGGCTGGGCGCTGGCTTGGCGGTGAAGCTCAGCTGCGCCGGGCCCACGTTCTGCACATCATCCATCATAAGTATGGTACAACCCTGTAGCCCATCTCCGCCGGATCGTCGCTAGCTGTAGCTGATCCTGGGGTCGAGCGCCCCGTGGATGATGTCGACCACCAGATTGATCAGGACGAAGGTCACCGCCAGGAAGAGGGCCATCACCTGGACGACGGGGTAGTCGCGGTTGAAGATGGCCTGGAGCAGGTACCAGCCCACGCCCGGCAAGCCGAAGATCTGCTCGATGACCACCGAGCCGCCCATCAGCACACCGAACTGCAGGCCGAGCACGGTGACCACGGGGACGAGGGCGTTGCGCAGGGCGTGGCGGTAGATCACCAGGCGCTCGCCAAGCCCCTTGGAGCGGGCCGTGCGCACATAGTCCTGGCGCAGCACCTCCAGCAGCGACGCCCGGGTCATACGCATCTGCACGGCGATCAGCTGCAGCGAGAGGGCCAGCGTGGGCAGCAGCATCTGCTGCAGATTGACCAGCAGGTTCTCCGTGGGCGAGACCCAGACCACCGGCGGCACCCAGCGGAAGGCCAGCGAGGTGAAGAGCAGCAGCAGGGTCGCCAGCCAGAAGTTGGGCAGTGAGAGGCCGATCAGGCCGCCGACGCGGGCCCAGAAGTCGACCTGGCTGTTGTGGCGCAGGGCCGAGAGCACGCCGAGGGGCACGGCGATCACGGACGAGAGGATCATTGACATGACCGCAAGCTGCGCGGTGATCGGCAGGGTCTGGGCGAGGATCTGGCTGATCGGCTGGCGGGTGCGGAAGGAGAGCCCGAGGTCGCCGCGGGCCAGGTCGGCGAGCCAACCGACGAACTGCACCGGCAGGGGCTGGTCCAGCTCGTAGTAGCTGCGCAGCTGCTCGCGGGCCTCGTCGGTGATCGTCGGGTCGGCCCCGACCAGGGCATCCACGAAGTCGCCCGGCAGCAGGCGCACCATGAGGAAGATCAGCAGCGCCATCCCCAGCAGGGTCGGCAGCAGCAGCACCAGTCGGCGAATGATGTAGCGAGTCATAGGCGGTCGCCCCGCCCGCCCCTCGCGAGGCCGGGCGACGGAGCGCTAGACGTTCTTTGGTAGGCCCGTATGGCCGAAGCATTCGCACAGCGAATGCTTCGGCCATACATTCATGGCGGCGGATCGGGCTAGGCGCTCAGCCAGGCGCTGCGCAGCCCGGTGTGGAAGTCGGTGTAGGCCACGTACATATCCTGGAGCTCCTTGCGCACGGCGTGGAACTTATAGTTCTGTACGAGGTAGACGTGGGGCGCCTCGTCGAGCACCAGCTCCTGGATGCGGCGCACTTGCTCGTGGCGCGAGGCGTCATCGAGGTTGATCGCCATCGCGTCGTAGGTGCTCATCAGCTCCTCGTTGCTCCAGCCCTTGCCCTCGCCGAACCAGCGCCCCGGCACGCCGGCCTGTGGCCTGCCGAAGTCCACCAGGAAGCCAGTGGGGTCGTGGCGCATGCCGCGCCCGGTGGTGCACCAGTCGTAGTTGCCTTCGCCGACGCGCTGGGCGAAGGTGCTCAGCTCCTCGACAATCACATTCACCTTGATCCCGAGGGGCTCGAGCTGGGCCTGGACGATCTCGGAGATGCGGGCGAAGTCGTCGGTGCGGGAGTGGAGCGTGATCTCGAAGCCGCCGTCGAAGCCGGCCTCGGCTAGCAGGCGCTTCGCCTCCTCCGGATCGTACTTGAGCCAGGTGTTCGCCAGCTCCTCATCCGGGAGGGGCCAGTCGCCGTAGCCCGGCGGGATCGGCCCGCTCAGCTCGGCCTCGCCGCCGTAGACGTTGTCGATGATCAGCTGGCGGTCGATCGCCCTGCTGATCGCCTGGCGCACCAGCTTGTTGCTCCAGGGCATGCTGTCGTCCTTGATCGTGAACTGGAGCACGCGGGGCGCGGCGAAGAGGCCCCTGAGGATGATGAGGTTCGGGTCGCTCTCGAGCTGTTTGGCGGTATCGGCCGAGACCGTGCAGCCGATGATCGCGCCGGAGCGCAGGGCGGCCACGCGGGCGCTCTCGTCGGGGAGCACCTTGAGCGTCAGGCTGTCGAAGTAGGGGAGCTCGGGGTCCCAGAACTCGCCGGTGCGCTCGTAAACTACGCGGTCGTTGGGCACCAGATCCACCAGTCGGAACGGCCCGGTGCCGATCGCCTCGGTCTGAACGTTCACCTGATCGTAGAGGCCCTCGGGGACGATCGGGCTGTAGCGCGACCAGGCCAGGTAGCCGAGTACCGTCGGGTCGGGGCCTGTGGTGTTGAAGCGCACCGTGTAGTCGTCCACCACCTCGACGCTCTCGATCGTCTGGGGGTAGAAGCTGACGGGGACGCCGGGCTCAGGTGGGGAGGCCTGGAGATCCATCGAGTACTTCACGTCGGCGGCGGTCATCTCCTTGCCGTTGTGGAACTTCACGCCGCGGCGCAGATGCCAGATCCAGGTGCGCTCGTCGGGCGTCTCCCAGGACTCGGCGAGGGCGGGGACGACGTTGATGTTGCGGTCCCAGGCGACGAGCGAGTCGTAGACGAACTCGCGGGCCCACTGGCTCTCGGTGGTGACAGCGCCGAAGGGGAGCACCTGCACGAAGTCGCGCTCGATGCCCCAGGTGACAGTGCCACCGTGGCGCGGCCCGGAAGACACCTCGGGGGCGCTGGTGGCGGCAGGGGCGGGGGCGCTCGTGGCGCCGCCTTCGGCGGGGGCGGAGGTCGGGCTCTGGGCTGCGGGCGGTGCCGCGCCACAGGCCTGGAGCACCACGCCGGCGGTGAGGGCGCCGCCAGCCGCGCTCAGGAGACGGAGAAACTGGCGACGTGACAGGGGGGGTGGGGTCGCCTTGGCCATAGGACTGCACTCCTTTCGGTCAGCGCGTCTTCTACTCCGGTCCTGCGGGCGGGCCCAGGAGCTTATCGACCAGGATGTGCGGGTCGAGGGCGGCGAGGACCTGCTCCGGATCGCGGGTGAGCATGGCGTCGAGCAGCACGCGGTGCTCGTCGGCGATCTCGTCGAGGGAGGCGTGGCGCGGCCCGGCACGATAGAAGTAGGCTCGCACCCGCGGCGAGATCGTGCGCCAGATCTGGAGGCAGTGAGGCTGACGCGCCCGGTCCAGCACCAGCTCGTGGAAGTGCACGTCGGCCTCGACGATGCGGGCGAGATCCCCCGCGGCCGCGGACTGGCGCATCGTGGCGACCAATCCTTCGAGGGCCGCGAAGTCCTCTGGCTGGAGCAGAGGCAGGGCGTGGCGGAAGGCGAAACGCTCCAGCGTGAGGCGGATCGGGATCAGCACCTCCCACACTTCCTCGTGCGAGACGCCGATCACCTCGGTGGCGCGATAGGGAAAGGAGACAACAAGACCTTCGTGTTCGAGCTGTCGTAGGGCCTCCCGCAGCGGCCCGCGGCTCACCCCGAGCTGCTGGCAGAGTTCCTCCTCCACCAGGCGGTCGCCGGGCTGGAAGTGCCCCTCGATGATCGCCTCGCGCAGAGTCTCGAGCACTTGCTGGCGCAGCGGGCGCAGGCCGAGCTGGGGCAGATGGCTGTTGGTGGACACGCTGATCGATGCTCCGTGCCGGGCGATGCGACCGCCCGCCCCGGCTCTGGCTGAGAAACCCCGGCGACGCTGCCTGTCTATCGAGAACTGTTCTGGAATGGTGCCACGATAGCACACGGCCCGTCGATTGTCAATCGGTGATTGTAGATTGTTGACAATTTTCCTACCGGGGCGTATACTCGCCCCATTCCCACTTGACTATTAGGGCCTGCCTTCGACCCGAATCTCGGCGCGCTGAGCGAGCCGGCGCCTGCTTGCGCCCGGCTAGGCCACGATGGAGGAGCCCTTGGAACGCTCAGAACCGGTCCACGACGTTCGCTTCGTCTACGACGTCAAGGCGCCTATGCGGGACGGGGTGCGGCTCTCGACCGACCTCTACCTGCCTGCGGGCGGCGGCGCGCACCCGGTGATCCTGCTGCGCACGCCCTACGAGAGCACCCGCGACATGCACATCGACTGGGCGGTTTGGTGGGCGCGCCGGGGCTACGCCGCGGTGATCCAGGACTGCCGCGGCAAGTACGAGTCCGAGGGCAGCTTCTACGCCTACACCGACGAGGGGCGCGACGGCCACGATACCCTGGAGTGGATCGCGGCGCAGCCCTGGTGCAACGGCAAGATCGGCATGAGCGGCCGCTCCTACGGCGGGATCGTGCAGTGGCAGGCGGCGGTGCAGGGCAGCCCGCATCTGACGGCCATAGCGCCGCAGGTGATCATGGGCGATTATTTCGGCGAGTACCACCGCATCGGTGGGGCTGTGCAGTGGGCGCTGACGGCCCTGGCGGCGGTGACCTTCGAGACGGCGGTGGCGCTCACGCAGCGCGGCTGTGCCCAGATCTTCGGCAACCAGCGCTTCTACCGCCACCTGCCGCTGATCACCGCGGACGAGGCGTTGATCGGCAGGCCCATCCCCTACTTCCGCGACTGGCTCGAGCACAGCCTCGACGACGGCTACTGGCGCGCGCTCAACACCCACGAGCGGGTCGGCCAGGTGACGGTGCCGGTCTGCCAGCAGGCGGCGTGGTACGACCCCTACACCGACGCGATGTTCCGCCTGTGGAACGGCGTGCGCGAGGGCGGCGGCTCGGAGTTGGCGCGGCGCAACCAGAAGATCTACGTCATCCCTTGGACCCACCACATCCCCGAGGGTTCGCGCTTGGGCGACGTGGAGTTCGGGCCGGGCGCCTTCGTCGATCTCAACGCCGAGGATCTGCGCTGGTTCGACTACTGGCTGAAGGGGATCGACAACGGGATCATGGCCGAGCCGCCGATCAAGATCTTCGTGATGGGGCGCAACGCCTGGCGCTACGAGCAGGAATGGCCGCTGGCGCGCACGGTCTACACGCCCTTCTACCTGCACAGCGGCGGCAAAGCCAACACGCTCTACGGCGACGGCACGCTCAGCCCCGAGCCGCCGGGGGCCGAACCGCCCGACCGCTTCAGCTACGACCCCGACGACCCGGTGCCGACCGTTGGCGGCAATCACTCGCTCTGGACGCTGATCAAATTCGCGGCCGAGCCGGTCTACCCTGGCCCGATCGACCAGCGCCCGATCGAGCGCCGCGACGATGTGCTCTGCTACACCAGCGCGCCGCTCGAGCAGGAGCTTGAGGTGACCGGCCCGCTCGAGGTGGTGCTCTACGCCGCCTCGTCGGCCCGCGACACGGACTTTACGGCGAAGCTGGTGGACGTGCAACCGTCCGGGCACGCCATCCACCTGGCGGAGGGGATCATCAGGGCCCGCCACCGGGGCGGCCTGGGGCGTGCCGAGCTGCTGGAGCCGGGCGAGGTGGCCGAGTATCGCATCAGGCTGGCGGCCACGAGCAACCTCTTCAGGCGCGGGCACCGCATCAGGCTGGAGATCAGCAGCTCGAACTTCCCGCGCTTCGACCACAACCTGAACACGGGCGAGCCGATCGCCACCGGCACCGCCCGGCAGATCGCCCACCAGACGGTGCTGCACAGCGGGGCCTACCCGTCGCACATCCTGCTGCCGGTGATCCCGCCGGAGGGTTGAGATCCGCACGATCCTGGCCCCGCACTGAGAGAGAGGCGCGATGATGAGTGAGCAGGCGACCGGCGCCATCGCGGTGTTCAAGGATGTGATGGTGCCGATGCGCGACGGGGTGCGGCTGGCGACGGACATCTACCTGCCTGCTGATGGGGCCTCCGTGCGTCCGGGGCGCTACGCGACGATCCTGGCCCGCACCTCCTACGACAAGAACAGCCAGCGCTACGTCGAGCCGATAGGCTACTATTTCGCCCGCCGCGGCTACGCCGTCGTGATCCAGGATCTGCGCGGGCGCGCCGCCTCCGAGGGCGTCGGCCAGTACTTCCACACCGCCAACCCGCACGAGGGCCGCGACGGCTACGACACCGTCGAGTGGATCGCCGCTCAACCCTGGTCGAACGGGCGCGTCGGCACAGTCGGCAGCTCGCACGTGGGCCTGGTGCAGACCCACATGGCCCTCTATCGTCCGCCGCATCTGACCGCGATCTGGCCCGACGTGAGCCCGATCAACAGCTACGCCCACCAGGCGCGCATGGGCGGCGCCATGCAGCTGCAGATGTTCGGCGCGCTGTTCGTGCACGCCCACGACGCCCCCGAGCTGCGGGATAACCCGGCCGCCCGCCGTGCGATCGTCGCCGCGATGGCCCGCATGCGCGAGCTGGTCTACGCCACGCCCTTCAAGGCGGGCCACACGCCCCTCGCCGTTGTGCCGAACCTCGAGCGTACGCTACTCGACTACTACACTCGCGGCGCCTACGACGACTATTGGGCCGCCGAGTACAACGACTTCGAGCGCCACTTCGCCCGCCACGCCGATGTGCCCGGCACCTTCACGGGTGGCTGGTACGACCTCTTCGCCGAGGCGACGCCGCGCTACTACGCCGCGATGGTAGCTCAGAATAAAAGCCCCCAACGGCTGGTGATGGGTCCTTGGATGCACACCACCATGCGCTCGGGCCTCACCTACGCGGGCGACGTGGATTTTGGCGCCGATTCGGCTTGGGGGATCGAGCGCTACAACGCCGAGCAGTTGCGCTGGTTCGGGCGCTGGCTGCGCGACGAGCCGACCGGCGTGGAGAACGACCCGCCGGTGCGGATCTTCGTGATGGGCGGCGGCAGCGGGCACCGCACCGCCGAGGGTCGGCTCGACCACGGCGGCCGCTGGCGCGACGAGCGCGAGTGGCCCTTGGCGCGAGCCGTGCCGACCACGCTCTACCTGCAGCCGGGCGGCGGGCTGAGTGAGCGTCCCGCCCCTGACGGCGCGCCGTCGGCCCGCTTCTGCTACGACCCCGCGCGCCCGGTACCGACGATCGCCGCCAGCCTCTCCGGCCTGATGGAAGCGCTGCCGCTGTCGGAAGGGTTGGACGAGTTCTGGAGCCAGAGTCTGCCCCTCTGGCCGCGCCTGCGCTCGATCATCCTCGAGGGCGGCGCCCACCAGCAGGAGCAGCCCGGCATCGTCGGCGCGGCGCCGCCCTACCTGCCGCTGAGCATGCGCCCCGACGTGCTCGTCTTCCAGACCGAGCCGCTCGCCGAGGATGTCGAAGTCACCGGGCCGATCGAGGTGCAGCTCTACGTCGCCTCGTCTGCTCCCGACACCGACTTCACCGCCAAGCTGATCGACGTCTACCCGCCCAACCAGGACTACCCGGAGGGCTATCACCTGGGGCTGGTCGATGGGATCATCCGCTGTCGCTACCGCGAGGGCTTCGAGTGCGAGGTGCTCATGGAGCCGGGGAAGGTCTACCGGGTGACGATCAGGCTGGCGCCGACGAGCAATCTGTTCAAGGCGGGGCACCGCATCCGGCTCGACATCTCCAGCAGCAACTTCCCCCGCTTCGACCTCAACCCGAACACCGGCGAGCCTATGGGGCGTCACACCCGCGTCCAGCCCGCCGACAACATCGTCTTCTGCGACCGGGAGCGCCCCTCGCACGTCGTCCTGCCGGTGGTGCCGGCGTGATGCCGGCTGCTCGGCGGCCTTGACCAACAGGGAGATCCTATGGCACAGCCACCCGCCGTCGACCCGATCCTGCTCGAGGTGATCCGGTA
>DAOUGF010000873.1:0-3050 GCA_034429295.1 Chloroflexaceae bacterium | reverse complement strand
CCCCGCCTCTAGCACGGTAGGAAGAAATCCTTGACACAGCCGACGCACCAGCATGGCCCTGACCGCTGGTCTGGCTCAGGGGCTAGCGCAGGGCAGCGCTGTGGCAAGGGGGAGAACGAGGGTGGGAACGACCAGGGGAGAGCAGGGGCGGAACCCAGTTCTCCCCCTCCACACCCCGGCGCGTTCCGCCCTTTATTCCACCCGTTCAGCAGAGAATCGCTTGACGGGTAGGACAGGAGACCATGCAGTCCAAAGCGATAGAGGCGATGTCTCGTGTCGGCTCAATCGACCCCGCTTCACCGCGTCGATACGGATGGCTTGGAGGCTGTCTCTCCGCAGGGCTACCCCCCTGAAGACGCCTCGAACGACGCCCGGCTACACAGTTTCTGCACCCCTGCTTGGAAGAACCTGGAGGGCCGGTGCGTGCTCGATGCAAGGCGCCGCGAAAACCCTGGCCAGAGCTCGCACGTGTCAAAGGTTTCCCCACACCCCATCTTCACAACGCGGCGGGCGAGCACGGCGGCAACCGTACGGTTCCGTACGCCTGAGCACCGCTGGTGGGTACCAAAGCGTACGCTTTCGTACATTCCAGGTCATCGCTCGAAAGGAGCTCATCATGCAGCCTATCCTGCCTGCCCCAGCTGGCAGTATTCTCGACCTGGTGGCCCGCGCCTGGGCTGCCGGCCAGACTGCGGCATTCGCGGTTCGCTCAACCGTACGCATCGGCAGTGCCACCCTTGTGCCCGTGGCGATTGACAACGGCAACGACGCGCTCAAAGGCGCGGTGCTGCGCCGTGACCCGGACGTGCCGGACGGCGGGGGCACGCGCTCGCTGCTGACAACCTTGCGGGTACCCACGGCGTTTGCCCTTGCCCAAGAGATCCAAGGCCGGCAGGAGGTGACCTACAGCTGTGATGGCGTGTCGTTCTGGACCGGCGAGGTGGCGCTCGCCCACGCTGGCGATGCCCTGCGCCTCGGTCCGACGATCCAGCGCCTCGATGATGAGCGGCAGCGCTGGTTCATCGTCGCGGGCATTGTCGAGCTGTTGCGGGAGGCTGGCTATCCCTCCGGCGAGTATGCCATCGCGCTGACCCTGGCCGTGCCCAACACCGAGATTGTGATCGAGCGCGATGAGAAGGGTGTTGAGCAGCTCACCCTCGACGCCCGCACCCGCGAGTCGCTCGCTCGCCACCTCAAGGGCAAGAACTGGACGATCGCCCGCCTCGACGACGCGCAACAGCCCGAGACCTGGACAATCAAGGTGGCGACTGTGCTTCCCCAAGCCCAGAGCGCGGGGACGGTGATCGCGCTGACCCGCACGCCGAACGGCAAGCTGGCAAGCGACATCACCGGCCTGCGGGTGATCGACATCGGCGGCGGCGACCTGCACGTATGCGAGGTGCAGTTCAGCCCGGCGCAGATGATGAACCGGCGCTCTGGTGACGGGACCATCCGCATCGCCCGTGCGCTGCGCACCGACCGCGCCTTCGCGGGTGTCATTCGCAACGACGTGGAGGCTCAGCAGGCGTTGGTGCGCCAGAGTATCACCCGGGCGAGCCGGCAGGTCAGCATCACCACCGAGGTGCAGCAGGCCGTGGCGAGCAAGGGGAATGCGATGGTCGCCGACGTGCTGGCCGAGTTGCGCGACAGTACGCAGTTCGTCGCCATCACCGGGGGTGGTGTACTCCTGCTCCGGCCCCTGCTCGCCGAGGTGCTCGCCCGCGAAGCGAAGGAGCCGGGGCGCGACTACCTGCTTGTGGATGGCCCGCTGGCCAGTCAACTCAACGCCATCGGCGCGCTCTTCGGCCTCATCTTCCGCGCTGCCGGCAAGTAGGAGACGGCGATGCCTCATCATCCTGAACAGCAGTCAGGCGAAGGAGGCGCTGCTCGCCGGAGTGGGTCACGTCGCCTGATTGCCGGGCTTCGGGTCGGCCCGCAAGATGCGGCACTGCTTGCGGTCGTGCGGCCGTTCTTCCCGGACATCACTTCCGAGGGCGAACTCGCCTACCGCCTCTGGCACCGCGGTCTGGAGGTAACTCTGGGAGAGCTTGCGGGCCTCGGCGCTACGCTGCCGCTTGGTATGAGTGAGGAACTCCTCGCGAGCCTCGTCGCTCAACGACTGCTACTCTGTCTGCCGCTGTTGCGGCGCACAGGAACCCTTGGCCTCCTGGGGATTGAGCCTGTGCCGCCGCTTGGCGTGCCGGCGGCCCGCCAAACCACTCTTGGTAGCTCGTCCAAAGAGGCAGCGATTGATGCAGGTGCCTCCGACGCCATCGTTGGCTTGGGCGGCAGTGATTTCCTGTAGCGGGTGAGCTATTCGACGCATTGAAGCCACATTCACTCAGGCGGCCGCCTTCGGCAGTCGGCCGATCTTTACCAGGATCTGGAAGTGACGGCATAACAGTTTGCTGCCTTCAGCTTTTAGGTCGAGGCTGTAGCTCGCCTGCTCGCAGAGGTCGAAAGCGAGGCAGTTGGTGAATAAAGATCCGAGCTTCGCTACGCATTCGTAATAGATAACAGATATAGTCTCTGCATCGTGGACGATGCACAGTAGTAGCAGTCAAACTGAGACACCAGCCTGATGCGGCCCCCGGCAATACAGGCATCGGCCCGACGGTGGGCATGCGGAGCAAAGCCTCCGAGAACGAGGCAGGAGGCCTCACAAAGGCATTCGAAGCAGCTCAGTCCCGTCATTCTGCGCGACGCCAGCCGGCGCGCTCGCGCAGATACAGGACACCGCCGCTACCCCGCGCATAGACGATCCCTTCCTCGTCCATCGTGATTGATGACAATAGCTCCTCGACCACAAGTTCCTGCCGCAGTTCCCAGCTATCGGCGCGCCAGCGCACGTGGTATACGGTGCTGTGTTGTCCGCTGGCCTCCTGCGTGACGGCCCATCCTGTACTCGCAGTCATGCGGTGGGTATCAACAATCTCGCCTTCGAGCAGAGCCGGCAGCTGAGCCCACTTGGCGCCGGTTGAGTGCTCGAAGATCTGGGGTAAGCGCACCAACAAAACCCCCATCAAGATCAGTGCAGTAATCCCAAGGGC
>DAOUGF010000872.1:0-10059 GCA_034429295.1 Chloroflexaceae bacterium | reverse complement strand
CGGTCTACGAGGATGTGGCCGCGGCCGTAGACGCCATCCTGCGGGGCGAGGACCCGCCGGCCGAGCAGCGCTCGCGTGATGCCGACGGCGTGGTGCAGAGCACGCCTGTGCACCGGGACGGGATCGACGCGCCGGCCCTCGGGCGGCGTGGGCCCGGCCATCGGGGTGGCGAGCGGATGGGCGGGCACGGCGCGCGGGGCGGCGAGCGCATGGGTACGAGCGGCCCGCGCGTGCGTGATCGCAGCGGGGCGGCGAGCTCGGGCAACGGCGGCAATGGCGGCAATGGCGGCAGTCAGCCGACCCAGCGCATCTTCCCCTTCGGCGTGAGCCGCAATCGCCTGGAGACGGCGATCGAGCGGCTGCGCGTTCCGGCGGTGATCGTCCGCGATATGAAGGACGCCACCCTGGTGATGACGCTGAAGAACTACTACCGCCAGAGCGCCCAGCGGCTGCGGCAGGCCGAGGAGCAGGGCGTGCCGGTCTATGTGCTGCGGAACAATACCATCACCCAGATGGAGCGGCAGCTCGCCAATGTCTTCAACCTGCGGGAGGTCGATCCCGATGAGCAGCTGCCCACGTCGCGCCGCGGCGACGACAGCAGCGTCGTGGAGGAGGCCATGCTCGAGCTGGAGGAGGCGATCACTCAGGTGATGAACGGCGAGCGCAGCTCGGTGGAGCTCGCGCCCCGCTCGAGCTACATCCGCAGGCTGCAGCACCAAATGGCCGATCGCTATAACCTCCGCTCGGAGAGCCGAGGCGAGGATCTGAACCGGCGAGTACGGATCTCGCGCTAGCTGGAGCCGCTGAACCGCGCCCCCGGCTGTGAGCTTGGCGCGGGAGCAGGCGATAGGAGACGAGGGCGCCCCAGCAAGACTGCTGGGGCGCCCCGATGCTGTGTAGTAGTTGTCAGGCCCTTCTCATTCTTGGCGAATAGCGGCGATCGGGTATAATGGGCGACACAGCGGTCGTCAAGTGAAACGGGCTATGGGCGTCTTTATCACATTCGAGGGGCCGGAGGGCAGCGGAAAGAGCACCCAAGCGCGGCTGCTCTATGAGCGGCTGCAGGCGATGGATTACCCTGTGATCCTCACCCGCGAGCCGGGCGGCACGCGGATCGGCGAGATGATCCGTCGTATTGTGATGGATCTGCGAAATACCGAGATGGCCCCGACCACCGAGACGTTGCTCTTCTCGGCGGCGCGGGCCCAGTTGGTGAGCGAACTGGTGCGCCCCTACCTCGCCACGGGCGGGATCGTGCTCTGCGACCGCTATGCCGACTCGACTTACGCCTATCAGGGCTACGGCCTTGGCCGCGACCTCGACGAGCTCCACGCGATCACGGCCGTTGCCACAGGCGGCCTGATGCCCGACCTCACGTTCTACCTCGACTTGGATGTGGAGATCGGGCTGCAGCGGAAGCGGGCCGCCCGCGAGCGGGCCGAGCAGCCCGGCGCCGCCCCCAAGCCCGAGTGGAACCGCCTCGACGCCCGCGACCTGGCTTACCACCAGCGGGTGGCCGCCGGGTTCGCCGAGTTGATGCGCCGCGACCCAGCGCGCTGGCGCCGCCTTCCCGCCGAGCAGCCGGTGGACGTGCTCGCAGACGCGATCTTCCGCGAGGTTGAGCCGCTCCTCAGGCGCGTTGCACCCTTGGAGCCCCAGCGATGAAGCTGATCCTCGCAATTGTGCAGCACCAGGACGCCGCCACCCTCGTCGATGCACTCACCGAGCAGGGCTACCGCGTTACCCGCCTCAGCAGCCAGGGCGGCTTCCTGCGGGAGGGCAACGTGACGCTCATGCTCAGCGTCGATGACGCGCAGGTGAACCACGTGATCCGGGTGGTGCGCGAGCACTGCTCGACCCGCACCCGCTATGTTTCGCCCATGCCGCCGATCGCCGAGTCCGGCGAGTTCTATCCGCCCGCGCCCCTCGAGGTGCAGGTGGGCGGCGCTACGGTCTTTGTGCTCAAAGCCGAGACAACTAAACTCTAGTCCGTAGTCTGTATGGCTGCGGAGAAGGGCGATAGAGGACGGACTACGAATTACGTGTACTGTTTCATCTCCCTGGCACACTTTGGCGCCTGCTCTCGCGCCCCCGAGCTGAGATCTTGGGGGCGCGGCTCAGCGGCGCCGGTGTGCTAACCTTGCGAAGCAGTACAATGATGGACTACTGATGGAAGCAATTCAGGATTTTCTCGCGAACCTTGTCCCTCTGCTCCGGGTGCTCGGTGTCTTTGTGGGCGCCTATCTGGTGCTGCTCTGGGCCGCCTCGGTGCTCTGGGCTTATCGCGATATTCGCCGGCGCAGCGAGGATGTGTCGGTGCAGGTGCTCGCCGTGAGCCTGGTGCTGCTGCTGCCGTTCGTCGGTGTGCCGCTGCATCTCATCCTGCGCCCGCCGCAGACCCTGGCCGAGAAGTATGAGCGGGAGTTGGAGCAGGAGTATCTGCGGCGCGACATCGAGGAGAAGTATGTCTGCCCCGAGTGCCAGCGCCCGATCGAGCCCGACTTCATCCTCTGCCCCCACTGCCACACCGGCCTGCGCCGCCGCTGCGCCAACTGCGATCGGGTCGTCGATCTCACCTGGAGCATCTGCCCCTTCTGCGGCGACGATGGCGCCACCGCCGCCTCGCGTCAGGCCCCAACGGTGGCCGGCGTCAGCTACCCCGCCCTCTCCCGCCCCGAGGAGGTGACACGGTGACGCGGTGAGCGGGTGACAGGGTGACACCTATCGGCGCTGACAGGATTCACCCTTCAGTTCCCTCACGCCCTCACCCTGCCATCTCTGCACCAGCCTCAGAATCAGGCATGACGAGATCTCCCTCCATCACCGACGTGCCCGGCGTGCTCGTCGGCCACGCCCACGACGCCGAGGCGCTGACCGGTGTGACTGTTGTGCTTACGCCGGCGGGCGCGGTGGGCGGGGTGGATGTGCGGGGCGGCGCGCCCGGCACCCGCGAGACGGACTTGCTGCGACCGGAGAATACGGTGCAGGAGGTGCACGCTGTGGCCCTCTGCGGCGGCAGCGCCATGGGGCTCGCCGCGACGGCGGGGGTGGTGGAGTGGCTCCGCGAGCGCGGCCACGGCTTCGATGTTGGCGTGGCCCGCGTGCCGATCGTGCCGGCCGCCGTGATCTTTGACCTGGCGATCGGCAGCAACGAGCGCTTCCCCGACGCCGCCATGGGCTACGCCGCCTGCGCCGCCGCCGATAGCTCCGCCGAAGAGGGTTGCGTGGGCGCCGGTATGGGCGCGACCGTCGGCAAGCTCCTCGGCCCGGCCAACGGCATGAAGTCAGGGGTGGGCACCTGGAGCGAGACGCTCCCCGACGGCACAGTAGTGGGCGCGCTGGTGGTGGTGAACGCCTTCGGCGATGTCTGGCAGGAGCGCGGCCCGATCCTCGCCGGTGTCCGTGGGCCCGACGGGCGCCTGGCCGACGCCACGGCGCTGTTGCGGGACCCGCGGCTGCTGCCGATGTTCGGCGGCCAGCGGGGGCGCGAGGCCCAGAACACCACCCTCGCCGTGGTGGCCACCGATGCCCGCCTGAGCAAGGCGGAGGCCAACAAGCTGGCCCAGATGGCCCAGGACGGGCTGGCCCGCACGATCCGCCCGATCCACACGCCTTTCGACGGCGACACGGTCTTCGCCCTGGCTACGGGCGGGCGGCCCGCGCCGCACCTGGTGGTGCTCGGTAGCGTCGCCGCCGATGTGCTCGCCCGCGCCGTCGAGCGCGCCGTGCTCGCCGCCAGCGGCATGGGCGGCCTGCCCGCCGCGCGGGAGCTCGCGTGATGCTCGCTGGGGCCCCGTGTGCGGTGAGGCGACTACCGGCCACCGTCAGTCAGGCCGCAAGTGGTCGCCAGTCGTCGGGATCTGCATTCAATACCCGAAACGGGGTATGACCCGGGCGCGATGAGCCTCTATCTGATAGTTGCCGTCAAGGCGTTTCGCCGGGCTACGGCGTACCGCAGCGCCTTTGTGGCCGGCATCCTCACCAACGCCTTCTTCGGCGCGCTGATCTGCTACGTCTACCGGGCTGTGTACGGCGCCGGAGGCGAGGTGGCCGGCTTCACCCTGCACGACGCGATCAGCTATACCTGGGTCACCCAATCGCTGATCTCGATCGGCGCGGCCTGGATCACCTCAACCGAGATCAGCCAATCGATCCGCACAGGGGATGTGCTCACCGACCTCACCCGGCCGTGGAGCTTCCTGCTCTACTGGATGAGCCGCTCGCTCGGCGAGCGGAGCTTCAACCTGATCTTCCGCGGCAGCATCACCTATCTCATTGGGGTGCTCTACTTCGGCGCCCGCATCCCCACGCCCGCCGATCTGCTGGCCTTCCTGCCCGCGATCGCCCTGGCGCTGGTGATCTCCTTCGCCTTCAGCTTCTGCGTCAATCTGGCGGCCTTCTGGATGCTCGATACCATGGGGCTGATCCTGCTCGCCAATGTGCTGCTCAGCTTCTTCTCGGGCTTCCTGCTGCCGCTCGCCTTCTTCCCGCCCGCGCTGCAAGCCGTGGCCTACGCCCTGCCCTTCCAGGCGATCACCAGCCTGCCCGCTCAGGTGTTCCTCGGGCGACTCGGCGGCGAGGCGCTCGCCCCGACTCTCGCGCTGCAGCTATTCTGGGCGCTGGTGATGCTCGGCCTGGCGCTCGCGCTCCAGAGGGCGGCCATGCGCAAGGTTGTGATCCAGGGAGGGTGAGGGATGCTCGGGCTCTACTTCCGGCTGATCGGGGCGCGGGTGCGCTCGCAGCTCCAATACCGGGTCTCGTTTTTGCTCGAGCTGGTCGGCTTTATGCTGATCACCGGGCTCGAGTTCCTGGCGATCGTGATCATTGTAGACCGCTTCGGCACGGTGCAGGGTTGGGGCCTCGCCGAGCTGGCGCTGCTTTATGGGCTCACTTCCTGTTCCCTCAGCCTGGCCGAGATGGTCGGGCGGGGCTTCGATGCGCCCTTCGAGCGCATGATCCAGCAGGGCGCCTTCGACGGCGTACTCACCAGGCCGCTGGGCGCCTTTTTCCAGGTGCTCACTTCGGACTTCCAACTGCGGCGCCTCGGTCGCACGGCCCAAGCCCTGCTCGTGCTCGGCTTCGCCATCAGCCGCTTGCAGATCGCCTGGACGCCCGACCGCATGCTGTTGGTGCCGCTGACGATCCTGGCTGGCGCAGTGGTCTTTCTCGCGCTGATTGTGATCGGGGCGACGATCACCTTCTGGACGATCAGGGCGCCCGAGGTGATCAACGTCTTCACCTTCGGCGGCGAGCAGCTGGCCCGCTACCCGCTGAGTATCTACCACGAGTGGCTAAGGACGATCTTCCTCTTCATCGTGCCGGTCGGCTTCGCCAACTACCCCGCCGCGCTCTACCTCCTTGGCCGCAGCGACCCGAACGGTCTGCCGGCTTGGCTCGCCTGGCTGGCGCCGCTGATGGCCGCCGCCTTCATGGGTGTGGCGCTGCGCTTCTGGGCCTTCGGGGTTAGCAAGTATACATCTACGGGATCGTGAGGCAGAGCGTCGCTGAGCTGCGCCATTAGGGAGGATCGATGGCCCTGATCGAGGTCGAGGAGCTGCGGAAGGAGTTCGCGCGGCCGGTGCGAGCGGCGGGGCGGTTCGGCGCGCTGCGCTCGCTGCTGGCGCGGGAGTACCGCCGCGTGCTGGCGGTGGACGGCGTGTCGTTCACGGTGGACGAGGGCGAGATGGTGGGCTATCTTGGCCCGAACGGGGCGGGCAAATCCACCACACTGAAGATGCTCACTGGCATCCTGGTGCCATCGAGCGGGCGGGTGGAGGTGGGCGGGCTGATCCCCCACCGGCAGCGAGTGGCCCACGTGCGGCGGATCGGCGTGGTCTTCGGGCAGCGCACGCAGCTCTGGTGGGATCTGCCGACAGTGGAGTCGTTCGAGCTGCTGCGCCACGTCTATCGCATCCCGCTCGAGCGCTACCGCGAGAACCTGCGCCGCTACAGCGAGCTGCTGGAGCTTGGGCCGTTTCTGGAGACGCCGGTGCGGCAGCTCTCGCTGGGCCAGCGCATGCGGGCCGACCTGGCGGCGGCCCTGCTCCACGACCCGCGCATCCTCTTCCTCGACGAGCCGACGATCGGGCTCGATGTGGTGGCCCGCGAGCGCATCCGCGGCTTTCTCAGCGAGATCAACCGCGAGCGGGGCGTGACGGTGATCCTCACCACCCACGACCTCGGTGACATCGTGCGGCTCTGCCCGCGGGTGGTGCTGATCGACCACGGCCGCGTGATCTACGACGGGGCGCTGGAGCAGCTGCGCAGCCGCTACGGCCGCCGCCGCACCCTGGTGGTGGATCTCGCGGACCCGACGACCGACCCCGTGGTGCCGGGCGCTACGCTCATCCGGCGCGAGGGGCCGCGGGCCTGGCTGAGCTTCGACCGCGACGAGGTGACAGCCGCCGCGCTGATCAGCGCCGTAGTGGCCCGTTACCCCGTCCACGACCTGACCCTCGAGGAGCCTGAGATCGAGGATGTGGTGCGGACAATCTACGAAGGCAGGGCGGAGGTGTGAAGGGCCGCGGAAATTCGGTGTACAATACCTAGAGCACCCTTCCGCGCCCGCTGGGGCGCCGTTCATACGGGCGCAGCTCCCTGCGTCCCACCGGAGCGTACTGGATGACCTTCGAATCGATCGACGCCCTCCAAGCCGCGCTCGCGCAACACGCCTACATTGCCGACCGCTCGCTCACGACCGCGATCTACCTGGCGCTCAAGCTTAACAAGCCGCTGCTGCTCGAGGGCGAGGCTGGCGTCGGTAAGACTGAGATCGCCAAAACCCTGGCCCGCATGCAGGAGCGCCATCTCATCCGCCTGCAGTGCTACGAGGGCCTCGACGTCAACACCACCATCTACGAGTGGAACTACGCCCGCCAGATGATCGCCATCCGGATGAGCGAGGCCCAGGGCAGCAAGGTCGAGAATATCTTCGGCCCCGAGTTCCTGATCAAGCGCCCGCTGCTCCAGGCGATCGAGGAGAGCGCCGTCGCCCCGCCGGTGCTGCTGATCGACGAGATCGACCGCGCCGACGAGGAGTTCGAGGCCTTCCTGCTGGAGCTGCTCTCCGATTGGCAGATCAGCATCCCTGAGATCGGCACGATCCGTGCGGCCGTCCCGCCCACGGTGATCATCACTTCCAACCGCACCAGGGAGATCCACGACGCTCTCAAGCGGCGCTGCCTCTTCTACTGGGTGGACTACCCCAGCCTGGAGAAGGAGTTGGAGATCGTGCGCGCCCGCGTGCCTGGCGCCGGCGAGCGGCTCTCGCGGCAGGTTGTACTCTTCGTGCAGGAGCTGCGGCGCATGGATCTCTACAAGCTGCCCGGCGTCGCCGAGACGCTCGATTGGGTGACGGCCCTGGTGGCTCTCGACGCCACCGAGCTCACGCAGGGCGTGGTGGAGGATACCCTCGGCGCCATCCTCAAGTTCCAGGACGATATCGCCCAGGTGCGCGGCAAGCAGGTGAACGAGCTGCTGAAGCGGGCCGCCATGGTGTGAGAGAGAGCGCGGGAAGTAGCTCATTGCTACCGTCAGGCATCCCCGCTCCCCAACGAGCGAACGAATGGCAGAGCAGCACGATGAAGACGTGGCGGTGATCCTCGAGGCGCTGCGGAGCGAGGTGCGGGCGCGCCGGGCGGCCCGGGGGATGAGCGAGGATGGCACGGCCCTCAGCGCGATCGAGCTGGAGCTGAAGCACGCGGCTGAGCAGCTGGAGATCGCCAGGGTGGTGAGCGCCCACTGGCCGCTGGAGGGCGGGAGCCTCTACGAGCGGGCTTGGGCCCTCGTCCACAAGGTGGTGCGCCGGGGGCTCAAGTGGTACATCCCGCCGATCGTCGAGCAGCAGAATGCCTTCAATGATGCCGCGGCTCGCGCCATCCGTCTGCTGATCGAGGCCCACGCCGAGCTGCGAGACCAACTGGCGGAGCTGCGGCGGCAGGTTGAGCAGCTTCAGGAGAGCGACGGCCAAGGGCCGGCGACCGATGGCGGCAATGGTTCGCCGCCTTCGCTCGGCGATGGGGGCGCCTCCGCGGGCGAGGCCGCGCCGCCAACCGCCGAGCTTCAGCAGCTGGTGGAGCGGAGCGCCCGCGCCGAGCCACCCGCGGCCCTGCCCGACCTCGGGCTGCGGCAGATCGAGCGCGAGCTCGATGAGCACAAAACCGTCAGCGCCCACTGGGACCTCGGCGGCGGCTCGCCACTCGCCACCGCCCGCGCGTTTGTCCAGCGCGTGATCCGCCAGTACCTCCGCTGGATGATCAACCCGATCGTCGAGCAGCAGAACGCCTTCAATGAGGCGCTCGCCGCAGCCGTCCCCCATCTGCTGGCCGCCGATGGCGAGCTTCGCGCCCGCGTCGCCTCGCTGCGGCAGATGCGGCACGCAGCATTGAGCGTGCACAAAGAGCGGCAATAATGAAGACCACGAGCAGCGCCAGGCGGCTGGGCAGGCGCCCACGGCCCCACTCTGCATGCTCATGATCACCTTCGTCCTCCCCTGGTTCGGCCCCGACAGCGCGGGGGGCGCGGAGAGCCAGGCCCGCGGCCTCGCCAGGGCGCTGCTGGAGGCCGGCGCGCCCGTGCGCGTCTGGGCCAGCACAGGGCGGGACTCGTTCCACCCCGGCGAGGACAGCCACTACCCGGCCGGCCATAGCGAGCTCGAAGGCGTGCCGGTCTGGCGCTACCGCCCCTCGCCCGCCGACGAGCGCGGCGTCCCGCGCTTCTTCGCGGCTCACCCCGAACTGCTACCCGACCTGGGCCGCTTCACAGTCCACGAGCTGCGTCTGCTCGGCTCACTGCTCGGCGGCGACGAGCTCTACGAGGCGATCTATCGCGAGCGGGAGAACCCGGCGAACTGCTTCATCTTCATGCCCTACCCATTCCCCGGCAGCTTCTGGGGCACGCTGATCGCGCCCGAGCGCAGTTATCTGCTGGCCTGCCTCCACGACGAGCCCTACGCTCGCTACGGCACCTACGCCTTCATGTTCAGCCGCTGCCGGGGCGTGCTCGCCAACAGCCATAGCGAGGCTGAGCTAGTCAGGCGGCTCTACGAGCTGCCCGATGAGCGCATCTGTGTGGCGGGCGAAGGGATCGATCTCACGCCTAAGGGCGACGGGGCCGTGCTCCGGCGGCGCCACGGCCTTGGCGACGAGCCGCTGCTGCTCTACGTCGGCCGGCGCGACGAGAGCAAGAACCTCCCGATGCTCCTGGCCTACAGCCGGGAGTATCGGGCGCGCCGCGGCACGGCGCTGCGCCTGGCGCTGATCGGCCCTGGCGAGCTCGACATGGGGCAGGCCATGTACTCGCCTGGCCTGGCTGAGTTTGCGATCGACTTGGGCTTCCTAGACGAGCGGGCCAAGCACGACGCCTACGCCGCCGCCGACATCTTTGTGCAGCCCTCGCTCCACGAAAGCTTCAGCATCGTGCTGATGGAGGCCTGGCTCCAAGGCGCGCCCGCCCTCGTCCACACCGGCTGCGCCGTCACCGCGGACCACGCCCGGCGCAGCGGCGGCGGGCTGGCTTTTGGCAGCTTCGGCGAGTTCGCAGCCGCGCTGGATCTGCTGCTGTCCAGCCTGGAGCTGCGGCGGACCCTCGGCGAGCGCGGTCGGGCCTTTGTTCTTGAGACGTGCGATTGGGCTGTGGTGGCCCGCCGCACCGCCGCGTTTGTCGGCGCCCTGTAAGTGAGAACCATGCGAGTGCTACGCATCCTGATCTGCGCCACCCAAGTGCCTTTTGTGCGCGGCGGGGCCGAGCAATTAGTGGATGGCCTGCGAGACGCCCTGCGGGAGCGGGGCCACGAGGTGGACGTGGTGGCCCTGCCCTTCCAGTGGCACCCGGTTGAGCGCATCCCCGAGAGTGCGCTGGCCTGGCGCATGCTCGACCTCACCGTAGTGAACGGCCAGCCGGTGGATCTGCTGATCGGCACGAAGTTCCCTTCATACCTGGCGCGCCACCCGCGCAAGGTGCTCTGGCTCGTTCACCAGCACCGCCAGGCCTACGACTGGTACGGCACGCCGCTGAGCGACTTCACGAACATGCCGGAGCACCGGCAGGTGCGTGACGCGA
>DAOUGF010000871.1:0-4603 GCA_034429295.1 Chloroflexaceae bacterium | reverse complement strand
GCAGCGGGCGTGCAGCGGGGAACGCAACGCCCGCTCTCGGCGCCGAGGGGCATGCAGCGATGGCTCTCTCGGCGCTGGCGGGCGTCGGGTTTGGGGTCCAGGGGCGAGGCCCCTGGCGCGGGGGGTGTCGGGGGGCGCGCGTGCGCCCCCCGACAAAACAGGCGGGGGAGCGGGGGCGGTGCGCCAACTTTTCGAGACGGTACGAAGTACGGACTACGGACTAGCGCCCTCAGACCTTTGTGTACGTGAGATCGAAGTCGTGCTCCCACGTCTCGCCATCGTGGCAGATCTCCCAAGCGCCGGTGATCGTCTTGCCGTCGTCGCTGAGGGTGCCGGTGTAGCGCTGGGCGAAGTCGAGCGGCGAGAAGTCGGCCTTGTCTCGCCACAGTTTCCAGACCCCCTGATCGAAGCTCATCTTGTAGACGCGAGCGACGCCACGCGTGTCGAAGTAATGCTGGAGGTAGTTGCCCTCGTGCTCAGGATCGGGGCCGATGATCGCGATCCCGTCGGGCGCCTCCTCGACCGGAACTTCCCAGCGCTGGATCAGGAATCGCTCGCCGGGCAACCACTCGAAGCTGACGCGAGCGCCGATATTGGCCGGCGGCATCCCCTTGAAGGTAGGCACCATCCTCCACTCGCCAACCAACGGCCTCAGGGCCTCCAGTGAATCGTTGCTCCTCGTCATAGCCGCCATCGCTGTTCTCCTTCTGCGCGAGCTTCACTCCTCCAGTATCCGCCTGTCGCCCTCGGTTTGCTACCTCGGCGTACATCAGCCGTGGGCCGCGTGGTGAGGATCACCTGCGGTACGCAGCCCACAAAATAGTCGTTCGACGGGGCTCGCGATCGACACGAGTGTACGAATCACTGGAACAGTGTACGATGGTGTTGGTCAGATGGTGGCGCCACAGAGGTGTTGAGGAGCCAGAGGCGGGCGGTTGGGAGAGGCGGGCCTTGAGCAGCGCCGGCTGCTAGCGGCATGAGGAGTACGATGCGCTTTGCTGTCAACGTGCCGAACTTCGGGGCTTTCAGCGACCCGCGGGTGATGGTGACACTCGCCCGGGAGGCCGAGGCGGCCGGCTGGGACGGCTTCTTCATCTGGGACCACGTGCTCTGGCTCGACCCGGAGAACCAGCCCGTCGCCGAGCCCTGGGTCACGCTGGCTGCCATCGCCACGGCGACCGAGCGTATCAGGCTCGGGCCGCTGGTCACGCCGCTCCCGCGGCGCCGCCCCTGGCAGGTGGCGCGCCAGGCTGTCACCCTCGACCTGCTCTCCGGCGGGCGGCTCATTCTCGGGGTGGGCATCGGCGGCGACTGGTTCGGCGACTACAGCCGTTTCGGCGAGCCGGCCGACAACAAGGTCCACGGGGCAAAGCTCGACGAGGCGCTCGCCATTCTGGAGGGGCTCTGGAGCGGCGAGCCCTTTAGCTTCGACGGGGAGCACTACACCATCAGCGACGCGCAGTTCCTGCCGCGGCCGCTGCAGCAGCCGCGTATCCCGATCTGGGTCGCCGGGGTCTGGCCGGGCACGAAGCCCTTCCGCCGCGCGGCACGCTACGATGGTGTGGCCCCGATGTCTCGGATGGACCGGCTGCTCACCCCTGAGGAGGTGCGCGACCTGCGCGCCTACATTCAGCAGCACCGCAGTTCCGACGCGCCGTTCGATGTCGTGATAGGTGGGCCACCGCTAGACGACGAGCAGTACGCGGCCTACGCTGCGGCCGGGGTCACTTGGTACCAGATAGGCATGGATGCGGCTGAAAGCGCTGAGGCCGTGCAGCTACAGGTGCGCAACGGGCCGCCCCGGCAGGTGTAGGGCGACAGAGCGCAGGGGTCCGCGCATCAGCCGGACGATTTTGGCGAGCCTCTGCCTGGCTTTCTGAGGCTCTGAATAGACCACGATTATTCGCCGGTAACGGGCCAGCTGGCGCATTCAGGGGGGCGGCCATGGCGGGCCGCCCTTACAGACTCATACCGTGAGATTGCTGTACGGACTACTGACTACGGACTACAGCCCTTAGCCAAGCTCGCGCTCAGCGAGGCTGCCCACGGGCAGTTCGGGCACCGGCTCTGTGGCCGGCTGCATGCGCGGGTCGCGCACGAGATGGGCGCTATGCGCCAGGTAGCGGGCGAGCACTCGCAGCACGCCGAATCCGTACTTGACGCTGCGGCGGAAGTTGATCGACGACGCCTCGGGGAAATAGCGCGTCTCGATGGGAACCTCGCGGAACTGTAGCCCGCAGGCCATCCCCTGAGCGATGATCTCGGTGTCGAAAACAAAATCGTCGCTGTTCTCCAGGAAGCGCACCCGCTCGAGGTAGCGACGGGTGTAGGCGCGGAAGCCCGAATGGATCTCTGTCAGGTAGCGGCCAAAGACTAGGTTCGCGGCGGCGGTGAGCAGCACATTTGCCGCATACTTCCAGCGCGGCATGCCCCCCGCGAGCGGCTGGTGGCCGAGCATGCGCGAGCCGAACACGGCATCGGCCAAGCCATCGGTCAGCGGCGCGATCAGATCGGGGATCACACGGGCGTCGTACTGATGGTCCGGGTGGAGCATGACGACGATATCCGCGCCCATCGAGAGCGCTGCTGTGTAGCACGTCTTCTGGTTGGCGCCGTAGCCGCGGTTACGGTCGTGCCGGATGACCGTCAGCCCGAGCGATCGCGCCAGCGCCACGGTGTTATCTTCCGACGCATCATCGATCAGCAGCACGTGCCGGTTATAGGGCGGCGGGATCTCGGCGAGCGTGCGCTCGAGCGTGCGCGCCGCATTATACGCAGGCAGAACGATGATAATCTGAGGCTGATCCATCGCTCTCCTCATCTCAATGTGCCGGGCCGCGGCCGCGCCACCAGCACGAACTGGTAGCCGAGGAGCCGCGGGAGACGCTGGGACACACCATCGAGCAGCCGGTAGATCGTCCGCATCGCAAGCGGGTGGCCGAACGCCGGGAAGACGAGCGGCAGCGGCAGCGGTGTCACCTCGAGCTGATCGATGGCCAGGCCGGCGTCGCGGCAGAGGGCGACGAGCGTACGAGCGGTGAAAAAGCGCAGATGGGTGCGGTCGAGAATGCCCCGGTCGGCATAGTCGAAGCGGCCGGCGAGCAGCTGGAGGCGGATCACCAGGTTGGCCACATTCGGCACCGAGACGATCACGCGCGTGTGTGGCGCCTGGAGCGAGACGAGGCGGCGCAGCACCGCGAGCGGATCGGCCAGATGCTCCAGCACATCGGCGCAGACAACTGCGTCGTGGCCGGCGAGGGGCGCGTCGGGGGTCGCCTCTACGGTGGTGCAGAGCACCCGATCGTACCAGGGGCGTGCGGCGTCAGCCCACGCCGGGTTGGGCTCCAGCGCCGTCAGGCGCAGGCCGGCGCCGCGCAGCGCTCGCCCAAGCATCCCCGTCGCAGCGCCGACATCGAGCACAGACGCCCCGGCCGGCAGGGCGCGCACATGCCTGAGGATGCGGGCGTGGCTCGAGAACGGATCGCTATGTTTGTCCTGGTAGCGGCAGTCTGGCGCCTCAGCTGCTACCGCTGCCTCGAGCTTCAGCTGTGACATAGGCGGCCCTCTCTATTGATTTACATAAAGATTGAGACGCCATAGAGATAATGGCAGATGGAAACCCAGGCGCATAAGGCGGTCGCGAGGAAGGGCCAACGCTGTACGCCCATCGCCGTGAGGATCAGCAGCGGCATCGTAAAATCCAGGGTGTAGCGCGGCCCATACTGCACCCAGCCCGTCCCCATCAGCAGCAGAATCGGCGTCGCTGTCAGCCCGATCGAGGCGATCAGGGCCAGCAGCGACCAGCGTGGGGCCGGCGTGCCCCAGGCCCAGAACGCCGCAAGAAAGAGCGGGCTCATCAGAAAAAGGCTGCCGCCCATCCAGCTCTCCTCGCGCCAGGGCAGGGGATAGTAGAGATACTGGTAGTAGAGATTGGTTGGCAGATAGTGCACGTGGAACGGGCCGTACTTCGCGTAATCCTCGGCGAACAGCGGCGCCATCAAGTGATAGTCGAGGCCGTTCTCGAAGGGATTGCCGAAGCGGGCGTTGTTGTACAGCAGTAGCGCGCCGAGCCCGAGCATCAGCGGAGCCCCTAGCAGCAGCGTGTAGCCGATGCGGGGGCGCCACGTGTGGCCCCAGTGCAGCCGGATGAACAGCGCCAGCGGCCATAGCGTCGTGAAGACAGTGTGGTTGCGCGTGAGGAGGAGGGCCCCCGCCAACGTGCCGAGCAGCACGGCGCTCAGCCAGCCCCGCCAGCGCAGCACGACGATGGCCGCCAGGAGGCTGAGCCCGAACGCGATCACCTGTGCGGTGAACCAGACCCGCCCGTGCGATGCCAGGATGGTGTGTACGGTGCCCAGGGCCGTAAAAATGACGAGGACGCCGCGCTCGATCGGTGAGAGGGACAGGATGCGGCGCTGGACGAGCAGGCGAAGCAAGTAGGCCACCAGCGCGATATTCCCAGCACCAAGCAGCAGGGTGATGAGCACGTCGCTCACCTCGGGGCCGAACAGCGCGACGAACGGGAGCATCACAAGCGCGGGGAACGGCGGCCAGTAGAGGAAGTAGGAGCCGTTAAAGACCACTAAGTCCGCCGAAACAGGGG
>DAOUGF010000870.1:0-3472 GCA_034429295.1 Chloroflexaceae bacterium | reverse complement strand
CGCCTGCTCTGGCACGCGCTGCAGACACTCATGCGCTTCGCCACGCTCCCTGAGGAGTATCTCCAGGGCGCCCTGCGCGGCCACAGCCTGCCGCTGCACACCCGCCTCGCCCAAGGCGACAGCGTACTCAAGAGCCCCGGTGAGTTCTGGACGGCGTTGGAGAACCAGCTCAAGCCATCGCTGAGCTACACCGTGGTGCTGGCTGTGGACCGCGAGCGAGTTGCTGCCGGCCCGCCCGTGCTTACGGCATACACCGGGCTGCGCCAGCTCACTTTGGCCGGCGCCGATGGCGGCGATGTCCGCTTCGGCGGTGTGGTTCGCACGCCGGCCGGCGATCCCCTGGCGGGGGCGGAGGTCTCTGTCGAGGGGCACGGGCGGCCCGTTATCACCGACGCGGACGGCCGCTTTATCCTCCGTGTTCCGAGCGCGGGCCCGTACGCCATCGTGGCGCGGGCCGGCGAGACGGTGGTGCGCCAGGAACTGAGCGTCCCCGCCGCCGACTATAGCCTGATCATCGACCCATCGGCTACGACGTCCAAGCCGCGAGCCAGGCGGAGCGGCAAGCGCCCGAAGGCATGATCACTCCCGCGACGATCGCGCAGTGATACACACGGCATACCAGGAGCTTCGCAAAGGAGGTGACTGCGTTTGGGAGGCGAGAACGGCTGAGCGGCGCGGCGGGGACCGCCCCCGCGCCAGGGAATAACCAGAGGAGCTGAGCCAACAATGCCTAACTATCAGTCCCCGGGAGTCTACATCAACGAGATCGCCGGCATGAAGTCGATCCAGGCTGTCGGCACCTCGGTGGTCGCCTTTATCGGCTTCACCAAGACCAGGCCGCTCGATTGTCTCCCCGGCGAGCCCAGGCTGGTGACGAGTTGGACCCAGTACGTGAGCGAGTTCGGCGACTTCGTCGATGGTTTCTACCTGCCGCTCTCGGTCTATGGCTACTTCCAGAATGGCGGCGGCCTCTGCTACGTGCTCAGCCTGATGACGAGCGACGAGCGGGCGGGCCGCATCAGCAGCCGCCAGACCGCCGCGTCGCCGCGCCGCCTCAACGTGCCGGCGGCGGGCGAAAACGCCGGAGGCCTCGAGCTGCAGCCCCGCGTTGATGGCGCCGTCGCCGTGACTGTCGAGCATCAGCCCGACAGCGAGGATCTCTTCCGTGTGACTGTGCGGGGCCCCGAGGGCGAGGAGAAGCCCTACGAGGGCCTGAGCATGGCCAAGGGCAAGGGCGTGCGCAACGCGGTCGACGTGATCAACGCCGAGTCGCGCCTGATCCGTGTCCGCGAGCTTGACACTCCCTCCACAGCGACGGCCACGGAGCGCCGGCCCCGCGCCGGCCAGTATCTGATCGACGCCGCGATCGTGCCCGCCGCCAGCGCCCAGATCACCATCACCCAGAAGGAGCTGCAGGGCGACGCCGAGGCCGCGCAGCGCACGGGCCTCGCCGGCCTCGCCGCCGTCGAGGAGGTGACGATCGTCGCCATGCCCGACCTGATGGGCGCATCGGCGGAAGATATCGCTATGTACCAGAAAGAGCTGGTGAACCATTGCCAGCTCATGAAGGATCGGATCGCCATCCTCGACGCCCCGCGCGGCCTCTCGCCCCAGCAGGTCAAGGAGTGGACCAAGACGCAGCTGAACGTCAACACCTCCTACGCCGCCCTCTACTACCCGTGGGTGAAGGTCCGCAACCCGATGGCCAACGGCAAGGGCGAGAAGACGATCCTCATGCCGCCCTCCGGCCTGATCGCCGGCGTCTACGCCCGTGTCGATCGCGAGCGGGGCGTGCATAAAGCCCCGGCCAACGAGGAGCTGTACGGCGCCCTCGATGTCGAGCGCAAGATCACCACCAGCGAGCAGGATACGCTCAACCCGGAGGGGATCAACTGCATCCGCAACTTCCCGGGGCGCGGCATCCGCATTTGGGGCGCGCGCACGCTGGCTGGCGGCGAGAGCGAGTGGCGCTACATCAACGTGCGGCGGCTCTTCTGCATGCTCGAGGAGTCGATCTACGAGGGCACCCAATGGGCCGTCTTTGAGCCCAACGACCAGATGTTGTGGGCGCGCCTGCGCCGCGACATCGGGGCCTTCCTCAAGCGCATGTGGCTCCAGGGCGCGCTCTTCGGCGCAACTCCCGAGGAGGCCTACTACGTGAAGTGCGACCTCGAGAACAATCCGCCCGAGACCCGCGAGAACGGCGAGCTCTATATCGAGGTTGGCGTCGCGCCGGTCAAGCCCGCCGAGTTCATCATCATCAACTTCAAGCAGATCAGCGGCGTCGCCCAGTAAGGGCCGCGGCCCTGCCGGCCCGTCTACCCGTCGTAAGCACAGAGGAGCTAAGCTATGCCGGCCGCAAAAGACGTCATCGAAGGCGATCCCCTAGTTAGTTTTAACTTTGGGATCGAGGTCGAGGGGATCATCACCGGGTTCTTCACCGAGTGCTCGGGCCTGGGCTCCGAGAGCGAGGTGATCGAGCACAAGGTCGTCGGCACCGGCGGCAAGGAGGTGGTGCGCAAGATCCCAGGCCGCCTGAAGTGGGGCGACGTGACGCTCAAGCGCGGCGTCACTACCAACCTGGACTTCTGGGAGTGGCGCAAGATGGTCGAGGACGGAAACGTCTCTCAGGCCCGCAAGAACGGCTCGATCATCATGTACGACCAGGAGGGCACGCCCGTGGCTCGCTGGAACTTCGAGCGCGGCTGGCCATCGAAGATCAGCGGCCCCGCGGTCAAGTCCGACGGCAACGAGATCGTTGTCGAGGAGCTGACGATCGTTCACGAGTATATCAAGCGCGAGCAGTAGCGTCAGACGCGGGGGCCCGCAGTAGCTCGCGGGCCCCCGAGACAGGATTGAGCCATGTCCGCACCGATGCATAGCAACGGCGCCACGGCGCTCCAGACCGAGTTCGAGTTCACGTTGCCCCGCGGCTATGTTGATGCTGAGGGCACGCTGCACCGCACCGGTGTGATGCGCCTGGCCACGGCGATGGACGAGATCGCCCCCATGCGCGATCCGCGGGTGCGCAACAACCAGGCCTACCTGGTGATCATTCTGCTCTCCCGCGTGATTACCAAGCTCGGCAGCCTGCGGGACATCAACACCGGCGTGATCGAGGCGCTCTTCTCCGCCGACCTCGCCTACCTCCAGGATTTCTACCGGCGGATCAACGAGACGGGCAGCGCCGCCGCCGAGGTGATCTGCCCCCACTGCGAGGGCCGCTTCGAGATCGACATGGGCCGCGTGGGGGGGTAGTCGGCTACCCCCTCGAGCAGCTCCAGGAGGAGGTAGCCTATATCGCCTATCACTTCCACTGGCCCATGGAGCAGATCCTGGCCATGGAGCACCGCGACCGCCGGGATTGGGTTCAGCAGATCGCAGCGATCAACCAGCGGGTCAACGCGGCGGCCGAGGGCCAGTGAGGACCGTGCAGCGCTATGGAGAAGCAGCAGGATCATCAGGAAGGGCC
>DAOUGF010000869.1:0-2344 GCA_034429295.1 Chloroflexaceae bacterium | reverse complement strand
CAGACCTACGGCCAGGAGCTGATCGCCAGCTTCAAGCGCGAGCTGAGCGCTCTTGTGCGCAGGCTCAACCCCGACGCCACGATCTTCTACAACGCCGGGCATGTGGGCGTCCGCGACCGCGCCACCGCCGACGCCTACACGCACTGGGAGCTGGAGAGCCTGCCGAGCGGCGGCTGGGGCTACCTCCACTTCCCGCTCGCCCAGCGCTACGCCCGCACTCTCGGCCTGCCCTGCCTCGGCATGACCGGCAAGTTCCACACCTCCTGGGGCGATTTCCACTCTTTCAAGAACCGGGCGGCGCTGGAGTACGAGTGTTTCCGCATGCTCGCCCTCGGCGCCCAATGCAGCGTGGGCGATCAGCTGCCGCCCGACGGCGCCCTCGATCCCCACGTCTACGAGCTGATCGGCGCGGTCTACGCCAGCGTGGCCGAGAAGGAGCCCTGGTGCCGCGACGCACGCCCCCTGAACGACATCGCCGTGCTCTCCCCCGAGGAGTTCGGCGGCCCCGACAGCCCGCGGCTGCCCCAACCGGCCATGGGCGTCGAGCGGATGCTCGATGAGGGCGGGCACCAGTTCGATATTGTCGACAGCCAGGCCGACTTCGCCCCCTACCGGCTGCTGGTGCTGCCCGACCGCATCCCCGTTGATGCGGCCCTGGCCGCGAAGCTGGAGCGCTACCTGGACGCGGGCGGCGCGCTGATCGCCTCGTTCGAGTCGGGACTCACGCCGGATGGGCGAGGCTTCGCTCTGGAGGCCCTGGGTGTGGAGTTGGCGAGCGAGGGCCCCCGCGACGCCGAGGGGCGGCTGGTGCGTGGGCGCCACTTCCCTAGCGGTGACTATGCCGAGTATCTGCGGCCGGGCGCGGCGATCGGCGCGGGGCTGCCGCCCACCGAGCATGTGATGTACATGCGCGGGCTGGAGGTGCGCGCCGTCGCGGACGCCGAGATTCTGGCTGAGACGGTGGCCTCGTTCTTCGACCGTACCTACCGCCACTTCTCCTCCCACCGCCAGACGCCGTCGTCAGGCAAGGTGCGCGGTCCCGCCATCCTGCGTCGTGGCCGGGCGATCTACTTCGCCCACCCGATCTTCAGCCAGTACGCCCAGAACGCGCCCCGCTGGTGTAAGCGACTCTTCCTCAACGCCGTGGCGCTGCTGTTGCCCGAGCCGCTGGTTCGCCACAACGGCCCCAGCACGCTCTTCGTCACGCTGCTCGAGCAGCCGCACGAGCGGCGGCGCGTGCTGCACCTGCTCCACTACATCCCCGAGCGGCGCGGCGCCGACTTCGACGTGATCGAGGAGGCGATCCCGCTCTACAACCTGGAACTGTCGGTGCTGGCACCGGGCGCGCGCCGCGTGGCTCTGGCGCCCGACGGCGTCGAGTTGTCGTTCCGCCGCGAGGGCGAGCGGGTGAGCTTCACCCTGCCGCGCCTCGACGGCCACCAGATGATCGCGCTGGAGTAGGCCGCCCTCGTTCTGTCGTTCGGCAGCGATAGCTCTCACCAACGTGGCGCCGAGCGCTTCCCTCTGCTTTTATCGGGGTTGATAGTATGGAGGCACCAATGCCATCCCGTCGTGAGCGACTCCTTGGCGGCCTCTACGGCTTGCTGGTCGGCGACGCCTTGGGCGTCCCCTACGAGTTCCACTCCCCGGACGATCTGCCCCCCGCCTCCGAGCTCGAACTCGACCCGCCCGCCGGCTTCCGCCGCGCCCACGCCGGCGTCCCGCCGGGCACCTGGTCAGACGACGGCGCCCAAGCGCTGGTGCTGCTGGAGTCGCTGCTGCGCTGCGGCCGCCTCGACCTCGACGACCTCGGCCGTGGCCTGCTCGCCTGGTACGAGCGCGGCTTCATGGCTGTAGACGACGTGGTCTTCGATGTAGGCATCCAGACCAGCCAGGCGCTCCGCGCGCTCCGCGCCGGTGTGGCTGCGCGGGAGGCCGGCCCTGCCCACGAGCATGCGAACGGCAACGGCGCCCTGATGCGTGTGCTGCCCCTCGCCCTCTGGCATCAGGGGGCGGACGAGGAGCTGGTGGCCGACGCCCACGAGCAGTGTCTCGTCACCCACGGCCACCTGCGCTCCCAAGTCTGCTGCGCCCTCTACTGCCTCTGGGCGCGGGCCACGCTGGAGGAGGCGCCCGACCCGTGGGGAAGCGCTGTCGCCCGGCTCCGCGCCATCTACGGGGCCGGCTCCGCTGCCCTGGCCGAGCTGGAGCAGGCCGTGCGCCCCGACGACCCGCCGGACGGCCGCGGCAGCGGCTATGTGGTGGATACGCTGCGCTCGGCCCGGCTGGCCCTCCAGGCCGGCGGCTATGAGACCGTGGTGAAAGCGGCGATCGCCTTGGGGCA
>DAOUGF010000868.1:0-4199 GCA_034429295.1 Chloroflexaceae bacterium | reverse complement strand
CTACGACCCTCTATCGTAAACTTGCATCATCGCGTATAATCGGCGTTAAGAGCGTTAAGGTGGGCGGCACGCGGGAAAGGACGCCGATGCAGGTCTTACTCGTAGACGATAACCCCCTGATGCAACAGGTGATCAGCCGTTTTCTAATGAGCCAGGGCTACAGCGTGACGGTCGCCCAAACCGGCGAGGAGGCGCTGGAACTGGCGCGGCGCGAGGATTGCCGGCTGCTGGTGATCGACATGCGCCTGCCCGATCAGGATGGGCCCGACCTACTGTCGGCCCTGCGCCGCGAGCCGGGCCTCGCCGGCTGCCCCGCGATCGCCGTCAGTGGCCTGGGGGAGGACGATCGCGACCGCACGGTGCAGGCCGGTTTCGACGCCTTCCTCGCCAAGCCGATCGACCTCGACGAGTTGCTCGTGGCGGTCCGCCGCTATCTGAATAAGGGCGCGATGCGCGCGGTAGGGCTGTAGATGGACCGCCTGATCTTGTGGGATCTGGATGGGACGCTGCTGAGCACCGACGGGATCGCGGCTGAAGAGATGCGGGCCGCCATGCGGGCCGTGATCGGCCCCACCGCCCCAATGGCCCGCACGGCCTACGCCGGCAAGACCGATTGGCAGATCATCCGCGAGAGCCTGCCGGGGCTCGCGCCGGAGGCGATCGACGAGCGGCTCCACGAGTTTGTGGCCGGCTACGTCGCGCGGCTCACCGCCCGGCGCGACGAGCTGGTTGCCCGCTCGCGGGTCTTTCCCGGCGTTCCGGCGGCCCTCGAGGCGCTGTCGTCCGCGGCCCGGCAGGCGCCCCTCACCGGCAATGTGGCACCCATCGCCCGCCTCAAGCTGGCCTGCGTGGGCCTGCTGCACATGCTCGATGTCGAGGCCGGCGCCTACGGTGACGACCACCATCACCGGCCTGAGCTCGTGGCTGTGGCCGCGGCACGCGCCCAGGCCCGCTACGGTCGGACCTTCGCTGGCCGGCAGATCGTCGTGGTTGGCGACACGCCCTTCGACATCGCCTGCGGCAAGCTCAACGGCGCCCGCACCGTGGCCGTCGCTACAGGCCCTTTCTCCATCGAGGAGCTGCAGGGCCACGAACCCGACGCCCTGCTCCCCGACCTCTCCGACACGGAGCGGGTGGTCGCCGCGGTGCTCGGCTAGCGCCGGGCCGCTACTCCGGGGCGCACTCGCGGTTGCTCCATCCCGAGCGGAAGGCGCGCACGGTGCCGGTCTCCGGCTCGTAGCTGTGGCGCCAGACGCAGCCGGTGTCGTTGCCGAGCAGGTGGATGCTCACCGATGGCGTGCTGGAGATGGTAGCGACGCTGTGGATGTCGCCTTCGGGCGGCATGAGCAGGTAGAAGTCGCTGGGCTGCAGCCGGTTCTGCTCCACGAGCTCCAGCGTGGCGTGCCCCTCATCGTGCTGGCCCTCGCCGCCGGGCCGGTCGAGCCGCCGGTAGACGCGCTCCTCCTGCTCGCCAGCGTAGAGGCCCACTAGGCCCCACGCCAGGTGGTCGTGGACGGGCGTGGCGCTGCCGGCGGGCACCACCAGGCTGAAGAGCGAGAGCCCGCCATCGGCGGCGCGGTAGATCAGCCAAGTGGCGATGCCGCCGCCCATACCGCTCTCCTCGGCTGGGCGCATATACGCCTCCGGGAGCCAGCTCTGGTCGGCGAGCAGCTCGGCGAAGCGCGGCCGCAGCGTCTCGAGGGCCGCGGATGGCGGCTGCGCCGCAAGGGCGGCCCGCACCTCGCCGATGAAGGCCCGCACCTGCGGTGTGTCGAGGATGTACTCGTCGTCCATGTTAGCGCTCCAGCGGCTTTGACTCGTCGTTGCCCCACTCGTTCCAGGAGCCGTCGTAGAGCGCGACCCGCTTGCCGGTGACGATCTCCAGGGCCAGCGCGGCCGGCGTGGCGGAGACGCCGCCGTTGCAGTAGGCCACCACCTCCCGATCCTCCAGCCCCTCAAGATCGACCCCCGCCGCGGCGAAGCGCTCCCGCAGCTCCTCGGGCGAGGCGTAGGTCTGATTGGGGCCGCTCACCAAGCTCTGGTAGAAGACATTCACGGCACCGGGGATGTGGCCGCCGCGGGCTGCGCGCGACTCCTCGCCGCGGAACTCCTTGTCGTTGCGGGCGTCGATCAGCACGGTGTCGGAGCCGAGGGCGGCGAGGATCTGGTCGGCTGTCTTGCGCAGCTGCGGCTGGGGGCGGGGCGTGAAGGTGGCCGGCGGGTAGTTGGGGATCTCGGTGGTGAAGGGCCGGCCCTCGGCCAGCCACTTGACGCTGCCGCCGTTGAGGATGCGGGCGTTCTCGAAGCCGTAGTAGCGCAGCACCCAGAGCAGGCGCCCGGCGAACATAGAGAAGGAGTCGTCGTAGGCTACCACCACGCTGTCGTCGCCGATGCCAAGCCCGCCCAGCACACGGGCGATCTTCTCGGGCGGCGCGACCTGCACCTGCACCGGGTCGTCGAGATCGACGATGTCGCGGGTCCAGTCGATGTAGACGGCCCCGGGGATGTGGCCGGCGGCGTAATCTTCGTGACGGGGGAAGTAGTGGGGCTTCGGCGCGGTGGGCGGCAGCACCTTGCCCCGCATATCCACCACTCGCAGCTGCGGGTGGCCGAGGTTGGCGGCCAGCCACTCGGTGCTGACGAGCGGCCCGTTCGGAAGCTCGAGCATCGCACGCTCCTTATTTTTGTCGTTACGGTTGGCGCTATCTTACCACGGGCGAGCGCGGTAAGGACGACCGACAACACACGACCGCCCGCAGCCTGCCCACCAGCGGCAGGGCGCCCGGCAGCTTCTCATTCCCTGGCCCTACGCGCTCTCGTCCGGGGGGCGGCGCAACGCCTGGGCCACGGCCCGGATCTGCATCCACCACTGCTCGCGAGGGCGCTGGATACCCGGCTCGACCATGCGGGGCAGCTCCTCGAGGTTGAAGAGCTGGACCCGGCCGCCCTTATAGCCGATAAAGGCGCCATCGCTGAGGCCCCGGCTGGCCCGATCGATCAGGAACTCCATACATTTGACCGTGAGGCGCGTGGCCTGGATGCGGTCGAAGGGCGAGGGGTTGCCGCCCTGCTGGAGGTGGCCGAGGATCGCCTGGCGCACCTCGAAGAGCGAGCCGCCCTCCTCCTCGAAGAGATCCTTGATGAAGGAAGTAGTGTAGACGCGGTTGACATTCTCGTTGCGGATGATCAGGCTGAGGCGCTTGCCGTGCCTGAACCAGCGGCTCATATCGTCCAGATCGGTGAGCAGATCCCGCAGCGCCAAGCCTTCCTCGGGGAGATAGACCCGCTCGGCGCCGGTGGCGAGGCCGCTCATCAAGGCGAGGTAGCCGCAGTCGCGCCCCATCACCTCCACGATGAAGCAGCGTCGCGAAGCCACGGCGCTCTGCTTGATGCGATCCACCGCCTCGACGATGCTGTTGAGGGCCGTATCGGCGCCGATACTCAGCTCGGAGCCGGGCAGGTTGTTGTCGATCGTGGCTGGCAGGCAGATGATCGGGATGTTGAAGGCCGGGAAGATCTGGCGCTCGGCGACCATGCGGTAGCAGGCCTCATAGCCCGTCCAGCCGCCGATCATCAGCAGGCCCTGGATGTTATAGCGCTCGATGTTACGAGCGATCGCGTAGAGCTCGCTGCCCTGCGGCAGCTTGCGGTTGGTGCCGAGCTCGGCGCCGCCGGTGGTGGCCCAACCGGAGACGCTCATCCAGCCCATCTCGGTGATGTCGCCGTCGATGAGGCCCTGGAAGCCGTTGCGGATGCCGAGCATGGTATGCCCCTGGTCCACGCCGAGGCGGACGGCCGCGCGCACCGCGGTGTTCATGCCGGGCGCCGGGCCGCCGGAGTGCAGCACGGCGAGGCGCAGCGGGTGGGGGGCGGTGCCGGGCTTGGGCGGGCGCGACTGCACCAGGGTGCGGAGGGTGCGGAAGCCCTCGCCGAACGACGCGCCCCGCAGGGCCATGGCCCGGTCGTAATCCTTGGCCTCGATCGCCTCGGCCACGGCGCGGGTTCTGGCCACGCACTCCATCAGCGGCGCGGTGGTGATGCGGTTCTCGCGGATGCCGATCAGTTGGGGCTCGCGCTCGGGGGTGGCCGAGAGCAGTTCGTCCACGGCGGTCACGCCGATCAGTGTGCTCATCCAGCGGTCGAAGGCGCTGGGCGCGCCGCCCCGCTGCACATGGCCGAGGATGGTCACGCGGGTGTCC
>DAOUGF010000867.1:0-6732 GCA_034429295.1 Chloroflexaceae bacterium | reverse complement strand
CGACGCCAACGGCCACACCAGCGCCGCCAACAGCTACGCCCCCGCCCACGGCCACGCCCGCACCGCGCTACGACCTGGTGCTGAACGGCGGGACGCTGATCGACGGCACAGGCGCTGCACCGCTCCCAGACGCGGCGGTGGCGATCAGCGGGGGACGGATCGTCGCGGTGGGCCGAGCGGGCGAACTGGCCTTCAGCGCCGATACGCCGGTTCACGAGCTGGCGGGCGCGACGATTCTGCCGGGCTTCATCAACGCCCACGCCCACACGATGAACCTGAGCGACGATGAACTGCGGGCTTGGGTGCGGGCCGGCATCACCACGATCGTTGACCTGGGCGGGCCGCTGGCGGAAAACACTGCCCGGCGCGACCGCATCGCGGCTGGGGATGACCTGAGCCTGCCGCGGCTGCTGGTGGCCGGGCCGATCGTCAACGTGCAGGGCAGCTTCTCCACCGAGCTTGCAAGCTCGAACGACAGGGTGCTGGTGGTAGATGGCCCAGCCGACGCGCGGGCGAAGATCCTCGGCCTGCTCGACGGCGGCGCCGACCTGGTGAAGCTGGCCGTCTCCGGGCGCACCGACGTGCGCTACGCCGAGCTCTCGAACGAGGAATTGGCCGCGATCATCGCGGCGGCCCGCGAGCGCGGCGCCAATGTTGCGGCCCACGTGGATCGGGCCGTGGCGCTGCGCCGGGCCGTGGAACGCGGCGTGAACAGTGTGGTCCATAGTCCGCGGGATCGCATCCCCGACGAGCTGATCGCGCTGATGGTGGAGCGCGGCGTTGTTATGGCGCCGACGATCGCCGTGTACGAGGGGCTCGCCCGCGAACGGGGCAACCTGACTGAGTGGCGACGCCTGATCCAGCCGGTGATGTACGATAACCTGCGGCGCTTCGCGGCCGCCGGCGGCATCCTGGCCCTCGGCGACGACTACGGCGGCGCCCAAGGGATGACGGTGGGTATGCCGGCCGAGGAGATCGGCCACTGGCTCGCCGCGGGCATCACGCCGATGCAGGTGATCGTCGCCGCCACGAGCGGAAGCGCCCGCGTGGCCGGGCAGGAGGGGGAGCTCGGCACGATCGCGCCAGGCTTTGTCGCAGATATCTTCGTTGTGGATGGCGACCCGCTAGAGGATATTGACGCGCTGGTGCGGCCAAGGCTGGTGGTGCGTGGGGGGGAGGTGGTTTGGATCGCGAATGACGCGAAAGCTAGCGAAAAACGCGCAACGAAGGTTCGAACCTTCGAAAGAGAAGACGCGGAACGAAGTGGCGCGAAGCGCTTAAGAAGCTCGCGAAAGGGAAGACGCGAAAGGATAGTGCGAACCAAGCCGGATCGGGGATGTCCGCTTTTGGCGCGATGATGCCACGACAGGAGCGATGAGCAGCAAAGGAGCGGATATGAGCGAGCTCAAGCCAGGGGCTCCAGTGGCGGTGGCGTACGAGGCGGTGCCTGCGAGCGGCGAGGGGCCGGGCGTGCTGCTTCTCCACGCCTGGTGGGGCTGTAACGACTTCTTCCGCGGGCTGTGCGACAAGCTGGCCGCCGAGGGGTTCGTCGTGGTGGCGCCAGATTTCTGGGGCGGCACGGTGGCGACGACGATTGAGGAGGCGGAGAGTCTGGCCAAGCAGGGGCAGCGCGATGGCGCGGCGCTGTACCAAGCCGTGTCGGGCGCGCTTGATCATCTGCTGCAGCACCCGGCCCGGCGCGGCGATGGCGTCGGCGCGATCGGCTTCTCGTTGGGCGCTGCCTGGGCGCTCGAGGTAGCGTGGCGCCCGGAACTGCGGGCCGTGACGCTCTTCTACGGCGTTGGGGAGGGCGACTACGCCGCCTCGAGCGCCGCCTTCCTCGGCCACTTCGCCGCAGATGACCCGTGGGAGCCGCTCGATGGCGTGCGCGAGATGGAGGCCGCCATGCGGGCGGCCGGCCGCGAGGTGACGTTCCACGTCTACCCCGAGACCGGCCACTGGTTCTTCGAGGAGGACCGCCCCGACGCCTACCGCCCCGAAGCTGCGGCCCTCGCTTGGGAGCGCACCATCGCCTTCCTGCGGGAGAAGCTGACCTAGCCGGAGTGCTCCACCACGGCGGTCATATTCCAGCGCAGGCGCGGGTCGCTCTGCTCCAGATCCACGACGACGGTGTAGACAATGTCGCCCTGGCGGTTCGCGCCGATCGGCTTGATCTGACGGATGCGGCCGGGGAGCGTCAGCTCAGGTAGAGCATCGAAGCTCACGCTTACGGCGTCGCCCTCGCGGAGCCGCACCACCTCCAGCTCGGTCAGATCCTCAGTCTCGATCCGCCAGGCACTCAGGTCAGCGATGATGATGCCCGGCGTCGACGGCCCGGCCAGCTCGCCGAGGGTCAGGTCGATACGGGCCACAGTCCCGGCGAAGGGCGCGCGCAGGGTGGCCTGCTCGAGGTCGAACTCGGCCTGAGCCAGGGCCACCCTGGCCGCCTCGATCTCCACGCGGGCGGCCTCTAGATCCACCTCGCGGGGCGGGGCCGCCACCTGCTCCAGCGCCGCCTGAGCCTGGCCCACACCGGCGGCAGCCACCTCGAGCTGGGTGGCGCGGGCAGGGCCACGCAGCCGGTTCAGGTTGGCCTCGGCGGCGGCTACGCGAGCCTGGGCGGCCGCCACCCGGTCGGCGTCGGGCGCTGCGATGAGCTGCTCCAGCCGCGCCTGGGCGTCGCGCACGCGGGCCTCGGCGCTCGCCACGCCATCGATCTCGGCCTGGCGCGCCTGCTCGAAATTGACCTGCGCCTGAGCGAGGGCTCGTTCGGCGTCCTCCACAGCCCGCAAGGCCGCCGCCTCGGCGTCGATCCGCTCCTGGGGCAGATCGCCGGGTAAGCGCTCCAAATCGCGATTGTCCCAGTAGATGCGCGAGTAGGCGTCCTGGGCGTTCCGCAGCGCATTGGCGGCCTGCTCCATACTCAGCTGCGCGTTAGTCTTGGCGGCAGAGAGCGCGTCCCGCTGGGCCTGGAGGTTGTGGTTGGCCTGGACGAGGGCGGCCTGGGCCTGCTCGACCTCGGTGCTCTTAGGGCCATCGAGCACGGCGGCGAGGGCTGCGCGGGCCTCGGCGAGCTGGGCCTCCGCGGCGGCGATGTCGGCGCTGGTGACGCTCGCAGCGGCCTGGGCCTCGCTGGCGCGAGCCTGGGCCACGCCCGCCTCGGCCACGGCCACCGCCTCCGGCGGGGCGCCTGCGGCGATCTGTTCGTAGGCGACCTCGGCGCGCTCGAGTCCCACCCGCGCTTGGGCCACCCGAAGCTCCAGCTGGCGGGTGTCGAGGCGAGCGAGGGGCTGGCCGGCCTCGACTATGTCGCCCTCCGCGACCAGGATCTCGGCCACGAGGCCCGAGCGCTCGAAGCTGAGGGTGGCATCGGCGGCGGGGAGCACGGCGCCGTCGGCCACCACGCCTTCAACGGCGGGCTGGACCGGGAGCGGCGTTGGGACGGCCTGGCCCGCGGCGATGCCGCCCTGCCCACGGAAAAAGAGGAAGAAGGCGCCGCCGCCGATCAGGGCTGCGATCAGCAAGGGGAGGATGAGCCGCCGCATAGGGACTCCTTATGTCTATATTACAGAAATACTAAACAGCGCCACAGCAACCTATCGGGGCTATACGGGCGGCCCGTCGCGGCCACCCAAGAGCCGAGCGCCGCAGGGCCGGAAGAGCTCAGCTCGACACAATCTCGCCGTCGGCCACCACCACGGTGCGGCCGGCGCGGCGAGCAAGGTCGTTGTCGTGGGTCACCATCATCACTGTCTTCCCTTGGGCGACCAGATCTTCGAAGAGGTGGAAGATCGAATCGGCGGTGCGGCTATCGAGGTTGCCGGTGGGCTCGTCGGCGACGATCAGGCCGGGGTCGTTGGCGAGGGCGCGGGCGATCGCCACCCGCTGCTGCTGGCCGCCGGAGAGGGCCGCGGGCAGCTTGTCGGCGTGCTCGGCGAGCTCCATGCGCTCCAGCAGGGCCGCGGCGCGGGCGCGACGCTCGCGGGCCGTGCCGATGTCGCAGAAGTCCATCGGCAGCATGACGTTCTCCGCCACGGTGAGCGTTGGCAGCAGCTGGAAGAATTGGAAGATGATGCCGAGGTTGCGGCCACGCCACTCGGCGAGACGACCCTCGTCGAGCCGCACCAAATCGGTGCCGGCCACCTGCACCATCCCCGCGGTCGGGCGGTCGATGCCGGTGATCATGTTGATCAGCGTGGATTTGCCGCTGCCGGATTTGCCGACCACAGCCACGAACTCGCCTCTCTCAATAGCGAGGTCGATCCCCTTGAGGGCGGTGTAAGCCCCTGCCGCGGTCTCGTACTGCTTGACGACATTGCGCAGCTCTATCATCGGGGCGGCGGCTGGCTGGCTGGAGGCAGCAGCCGTTGGGATAGGGCGGGCGAAGAGCTTGAGCATGAGAGCCTCACTCGTAGGCGAGCACTTCACGAACCGTGAGGCGGACGGCGGCGCGGGCCGGCCACAGGCTGGCCACGGCGCCGATCAGCAGGGAGATGCCGAGCCACATGGCTACGGCAGGCAGCGCGTAGCTCCAGATGAGCGGCGAGTTCAGCAGGCCTTTGCCGAAGACGTAGCACATGGCGTAACTCATCGGTAGCGAGAGCAGGGTGCCGATCAGCCAGGCCAGGGTGGCGGTGGCCAGCCCTTCGCTGAGCACGATCTGGCGGACAGCGCGATCGGAGGCGCCGATGGCGCGCATCACCCCGATCTCGCGGGTGCGCTCCAGCACGTTGATGCTCATCGTGCCGGCGAGGCCGAGGCCGCCCACGGTACCGATCAGCAGGGCCATAGTGGAGAGGACTACAGTGACCAGATTGAAGCGCTCACTGAGAATCGCCCGATCCTCGGAGCGACTGCGGATCAGGCGCACGTCGAAGCCCTGCGCCTCGAGCTGCTGTTCCAGGGCCGCCGCGGCCGCTTGATGATAGGCCGGGGTGTGGCCCACCGTGGTCACCCGGAGCGTGTCGGTGCGGCCAACGCCGCCAACAAGGCGGGTGTAGGCTTCGAGAGGAACGTAGGCCCAGGCCGGGCTCACCGGCGGGATCAGCTCATCGAGGAAGCCCACGATCCGCCACTCGCTCTGCTCGCCCCCGATCTCCAGAGTGACCATATCGCCAACCCTGGCGCCGGGCTCTTTGACCAGATAGTTGGTGGTCAGGACAACGGCGCGCTCGTCGCCTGGCTCGAGCCAGCGGCCATCGGCCATTTTGGGCGCGAACATCACCGTATCGACCGGCAGCGCCCGCAGGCTGAGCGCCTCGGCGGTGGAGCCGTCGGGCCGCACCGGGAAGGCGCTATCGCGGAGCAGGCTCTCGACATCCGCCACCAGGGGCAGGCTCGTGGCAGCGCGAGCGGCGCGGGCGACGCGGTACGGCCGGCTGAACTGCACCTCGATGTCGTAGCGCTGCGATTGGATGCTCGCGTCGAGGGTAGTGAAGAGCGAGAAGCGCAGGGTCATCACAGAGATGAAGACGGCGCCGCCGAGGGCGAGGGCGACGAGGGTCCGCACCAGGCGGCCTTTGCGGCGAAAGGTGTTGCGCAGGGCGAGGCGGGTGGGGCGAGTGAGGCCGCCGAAGAGGCCGATGAGCCGATCGATGGGCGAGGCGCTCTGCGACGGGGCCTCGGTTGCGCCGGCGAGCGCCTCGCGGGCGGGGCGCCTCACAACACCGCGGATGGGCGCAACAGCGGCCAGGAGGGGCACGAGCAGGGCTGCGGCGGCCTGCAAGGCCACCACCTGCGGCGACAGGCTGAAGCCGGCGAGATCGACGTTGAGCTGGCTGGCGACGAAGCGGGTGAGGAAGAAGGCTGCGACCGCACCCAATGGCACGGCGATCAGCAGGGCCAGCAGACCGAAGGAGGCGGCCAGGGCGAAGTAGAGGCCGGCGATCTGGTCGGCGCGGGCGCCGATCGCCTTCATAATGCCGATCTGGCGCGTCTGCTGCGTGAGGATGGCGCTGATCGTGTTGATGATCAGGAAGGTGCTGATCAGCAGGGCGAACACGCCGAGGGTGGTGAGGATGGCGAGGAGGGTCGGCAGCACGACCTCGGCGGGGTGCTGGAGCGGCGTGGGCACATCGGTGTTGAGGACCTCCCGGCCGCTGCGCTCGATCAGGCGCTCGACCTCGGCGGCCACGGCGCGGATGTGGGCCTCGTCGGCGCGGCCCTCCCGCACTACGATCTGGAGCTGGTTATAGCCAGCGGGGCCACCGAGCCACTCGAGGGTCTCGGCATTGATGTAGCCGAAGGCCTGGCCGGCGATAGGCGCGGGCGGCAGGCTGAGGTCGTGGGTGAGGCCGGCGATCGGCAGCTCGCGGGCCTCCTGGCCGGCGAGCGCCACGTTGATGCGATCGCCTAGCGCGGCCTGGGTTTTGGACAGCGAGGCCCGCTCGATCAGCACGGCCTTGTCGGGGGGCGGCCAGGCTCCCTGCCAGGGTCGCACGATCGCTACGCTCTTCGCGCCATCGTCGGGGAGCACGTAGAGCACCGTATCCTGCCAGGTGAGCGGGCCGGTCTGAATACGGGCGGCGACGGCGCGGGTGCCCTCCGCAGCGCCGACGCCGGGCAGCTTGCGCACCACATCCACCAACTCATCGTCGAAGGGCTCGGTGGTGATCGTCATGCTGACGGGGTTGGTGGCGAGGAAGCTGGCCCGCAGCTCGCGGGTGAGCACCAGGCGGGCGGCGAAGATCGCGCCGAAGGCGAAGACGCCGACGGCGATCGAGAGCACCACCA
>DAOUGF010000866.1:0-3978 GCA_034429295.1 Chloroflexaceae bacterium | reverse complement strand
CCGGTAGGCAACCAACTGCTTGTCGCTGCTGCGGCCGAGCTCCAGGCCGTTCACCCAGACCTCGCCGCCCGTCGGGCGCACCAGCCCGCCGATCAGGTGCAGCAGCGTGCTCTTGCCGCTGCCGCTCGGGCCCACCAGGGCCACAAATTCACCGGCCGCCACCTCCAGATCAACGCCCTGTAGGGCGTCAACGAAGGTCTTCCCCATCTGGTAGCGGCGTGCGAGGCCTATAGTTTTGATCAGCGGCTGAGGCATGAGATCCTATAGCTAGGCTACAAAGCCGGAGCGCAGCGCCGGGGGCTCCGGATCGCCACGCTCCATTCTACCTTGAAACGAGTTTCGCCTGCTCGATCGTAGTGCTCAGCTCCCCAACCCCTCCGCCACCTTCAGCGTCTCCTCGGCGGAGAGCGTGCCGGCCACCACGTAGCGCACCCCTGCCTGCTCCCAGCGCAGCAGCGCGCCCTCGCCGTTGGGGCCGGTGATCAGCGTGCCGGTGGCGTCGCCTACCGTCACCTCCTGCACCTCGCTACCGGCCGGCGGCTCGCGGTCCTGGCCCACCTCTTCGTTACTCTGCACCACGCTCACGCTCGCGCCCTCGCCGGCGTAGTTGAGGATCACCGTGCTTGTGCCGATCACGCGCACCTCCACCAGCGCCATGCCGGCGGGCAGATAGCCGGGCTCTCGCAGCGGGAAGCTCACCGCGGTGCGGGCCTCCTCGAGCGTGACGGCCTTCGGCCGCATCTGGTCCATCAGCTCCTCGGCCTGCACGATCGTGGCGCCCTCGGGCGGCGTGAAGCTGAAGCGATCGGCGCTGAGCCCCGTATTCGTCTCGATGCTCTGCACCTCCACCGTGCCCTGGCCGAAGTCGCTGGCATCGATGCTGAGCTTGAGCGGCAGGGCCAGCTCCTCGTCCACCCACATCGTGCCCTTGATCACGCCGTCGAGCCGCAGCCGGGCGCTCGTCTCGGCCTTCGGGGTGAGGTTGACTTTCCAGGCGTCCTTGCCGGCCACCTGCTCCACGCCCTCGACCTCCAGTTCCAACGCGTCGAGGCCCTCGGCGATCATATCCTGCAGCATCTCCGTGGCGCCAACCGGCGAGGCGGGCGAGTGGCCCTGCATGCTGCGGGCATCGCCGGTGACAGCGGTGTTCTCGGCGGGGTTGTAGAGCCAGAAGGTCGTCCCGTCGCTCACGACGAGCGAGCCCACTAACTCGGCGTCGCTCGCCTCCAGCACCTCGGCCCGCACGCGGGCGATCGGGTCGCCGGCGGCGTCGAGCTCGCCCGTCTTCTGCAGCCAGTTCTCGACCAGCAGCCGGCCCGAGCGCTCGGGCGAAGTGAACTCGATCGCCACCACGGCATGGGCGTCGTTTGTTGCGGCGCGGGCCGCCTTCATCCGTTCGACGATCTCTTCGGCCGTCGGCAAGCTCTGGCCGCACGCGGCGAGCAGCAAGGCGGCAAGTGCAGCAAAAATCAACAGCGTGATACGGCGCATGGTGTTCCTCCTAAGGATTCATCCGCACCTGTTGTACCACGGCGGCCCAGCCGGCATCCAGGCGACAGCTGTGAGCAAGATGTTACCAAGTGTGACAAAGTTCCGCCTCATTTCGCAGCCCGCCTGGGCCCTCAGACTGATGGAGCGGGCTGGAGCGCTGGCTAGAATGGCTTGACCGCAGCGACATGAACTGAACTACTGCTGCCCGCACGGGTTGGAAAGGGGGAGCCGCGATGTCTCTCATCACTTCGAGCGACCAGACGGTCCTGGCGTCGACTGCGCTCAGGATCCGCGATTTTGACGGCAGCGATGCCGACTACGCGGCCGTCGTCGCGATCGACAACGCTTGCTTCCCCGAGTACCCCGACACAGTCGAGTCGTGGAAGCACGACGACGCCGCCCGTGCGCCGCAGATCAAGTTCCGCCGCCTCGTCGCCGAGCTCGACGGCGAGCCGGTCGGCTTCGGCAACTACAGCCAGTTCGAGGGCATGTACCACCCGCGCAAGTTCAGCCTCGGCCTCTTCGTGCGCCCCGACCAGCAGGGGCGCGGGATCGGCCGCGCCCTCTACCACGCGCTCCTCGAGGCCCTCGCGCCGTTCGAGCCGCTCTCGCTGCGGGCGAATGTCCGCGAGGACCAGGCCCGCACGCTGCGCTTCCTCAGCGACCGCGGCTTTGTCGAGGATATGCGCTCATGGGAGTCGCGCCTCGACGTGGCCTCGTTCGATCCGGCGCCGTTCGCCGGGACCCTGGAGCGCGCGCGGCAGGCGGGCGTCACCTTCGCCACGATGGCTGAGCTCCAGGAGCGCGACCCTGACCATCGCCAGAAGCTCTACGAGCTCGACATCGAGGCGTCTCAGGACGAGCCCTACCCCGAGCCGATCACGCCGGTGTCGCGGAGCACCTACGACAACTGGGTCTTCGACTCGCCGCACTACCTGCCCGAAGGCAACTTCGTGGCCCTCGACGGCGACCGCTACGTCGGCATGAGCACGCTGCGTCTGAGCCTCGCCGACCCGAGCGAGCTCTATGTGGGCTTCACTGGCGTGCGCCGCGGCTACCGTGGCAAGGGCATCGCCATGGCCCTCAAACTGCTCGCCATCGAGTTCGCCCGCAGCCGCGGCGTCAAGACGCTCAAGACCTGGAACGCCTCGATCAACCGGCCGATGCTGCGCATCAACGAGGCCCTCGGCTTCGTCAAGCAGCCCGCCTGGATCTCCCTCCTCAAAAAGCTACAGGACGAATAACGCGCCAGGAGGCGCATCACCCATATGCAGAACCTCACCTTCCGCCCTTTCACTTACACCGACGACGACTACAAGGCCATTCTGGCCATCCACAACGCCGCCCTCCCCGACTACCCCGAGGAGCTCGAGGAGTGGCGCCACTGGGAGCAGAACCGCCCCGCCTACTGCAAGGCGCAGCGCTGGGTGGCCGAGCTGGACGGCGCGATGGTCGCCTTCGGCGGCTTCGAGCAGTTCCCCAACATGTTCCACCCGCAGAAGTTCTATGTGAACGTCTGCGTCCACCCTGCCCATCAGCTCAAGGGCATCGGCCAGCGGCTCTACACCCACGTGATCGAGCAACTCGCGCCGCTCAACCCCATCGTGCTCCGCTGCGAGGTGCGCGAGGATTTCGCCGCGGCCAACCACATCATCCGCAAGCACGGCTTCGTCGAGGAGATGAAGTTCTGGGAGTCGCGGCTGAACCTCACCACCTTCGATCCGAGCCCTTGGGCCGGTCACATCGAGAAGGTGCTCGCCAAAGGCATCGAGATCGTCACCCTGCGGGAGCTGATAGAGCAGGGCGACGAGTTCGAGCGGCCGCTCTACGAGGCGATGATGGAGATGGCCCGCGACGTGCCGCGGCCCGACGAGTACACACCGGTGAGCTTCGAGGAGTGGCGCAAGTTCAACCTTGAGAGCCCCAACGCCCTGCCCGATGGCTACTTCCTCGCCATGCACGAGGGCAACTTCGCCGGCGTCAGCAACCTCTGGAAGGCTCCCGAGGAAGATGTGCTCCATGTGGGTCTCACGGCTACCCGCCGCCCCTACCGGCGCATGGGTATCGCCCTGGCCCTCAAGCTGAAGGCGATCGAGTACGCGCGGCAGCGGGGCATCCGCGAGCTCCGCACCGGCAACGAGACGCGCAACCGGCCAATGCTCAGCATCAACGAGGCCCTCGGCTTCGTCAAGCAGCCGGTTTGGGTCGCCTACATGAAGGCCCTGTAGGCCCGGCGCAGCGCCAAGGCAAGAACTGAAGCCGCTGAGGACGACCGCCACCGTCAGGTAAGGCGCGGCGGTCGTCTGAAGCTGGCCGCCCACTTCCCACAAGTATCCTACCGTTCAATGAGGAACATTATGTCACTTACTATCCGGCCCTTCCGCTACGATGAGGCCGACTATGCGGAGATGGCCACGGTGCGCAACGCCATCTACCCCGAATATCCGACCACGGCGGCAGAGTTGCGCCGCTGGGACAAGCAGAGGG
>DAOUGF010000865.1:0-1902 GCA_034429295.1 Chloroflexaceae bacterium | reverse complement strand
CTTGATCCGTACGATGTCGCCGACCTTCACGTCGGGGTAGTCGACGGTGTAGGCGCTGGTGAGCACCACGGCCCCGTGATCTTCGGGCAGCAGCCAGCGCCCCTCGCTGATGGCCACTTTGATACTGTCGCCGTCGGCGGGCACCGAGCTGATGCTGTAGGTTTCCGTGCTCTCGCGACCGTCGGCGGCCACGACGCGACCGCTGTAGCTGCTCCAATACTCCACGTCGATCACGCCCGGCACCTCGGCCACCTTGTCGAGGACAGCGGTGCGGTAGGGCTGGCTGAGGTAGACAAAGACATCGGTGTTGAGCTGCGCGAACACGTCGTCGATCGTGGTCCTGAGGCTCACGCGCTCGCTGATCACGGCCATGAAGATCAGGCCCGCCAGGGTGAGGGTGGTGAGCGTGAGCGCCAAGCGGGCCTTGCGGCGGAAGGTGTTGCGCAGCGAGAGCAGCATCGGGCGCGAGAGGAAACGAACCCGCTCGAGCAGCCGGTCGAAGCGGCCCTTGCCGAAGCGGCCCTTGCCGAGGCCATAGCCGCTGATCGCCTCGCGCACCGTCACGCGGGTGCCGCCGATGATCGGCACCAGGGCGGCCAGGAGCGGGATGAGCAGCCCGGCGGCGATCTGCTGCGTGAGCACGGTGGGCGTGGGCGCCACCGTGCTAATGTTGAAGTTGAAGAGAGCTACGAAGAAGGCCGCCAGGCTCCAGGCCCCCAGCACGCCGAGGGGCACGGCCACCAGCAGCGAGAGGGCGCCGAAGGCCAGCACCGTCACCAGGTAGAGTTGGGCGATGTCGCGGTTGCGGGCGCCGATCGTCTTCATCACGCCGATCTGGCGGATCTGCTGGGTGAGCAGCGCACCGATGGTATTGATCACCAGAAAGGCGCTAAGCAGTAGGGCGAAGAAGCTGATGATGCCGAGCAGCAGCGTGAAGGCCTGCACGAAGTCGTCGGCGGGGTAGAGGCCCGGATCACTGATGAAGATGCCGGTGGAGACGCGCCCGCTCTTCTCGATTTTGGCCTCGACCTGTTCGGCGATGGCGCGGATATGCTCCACGTCGTCGCGCCGCTCGGCCACCAGGATGTCGATCGAGTTGTAGCCCGCGGGCACGCCAAGGAGTTCGGCGGTCTCGTCGTTGATGTAGCCGTAGCCGACGTTGGCGAGCGCGGTAGGGAAGCCGCTGCCGATGTTGTAGACCGTGCCGGTCACGTCGAAGGTGTACTGATCACCATTGCGCATCTCGACCCGTAGTGGGTTGCCCTCGCTGGCGCCGAGGAAGGGCACGGCGGCTCGCTCCAGCACAATAGCGCGGCGCTCCGGCGGCCACTGGCCGCTCAGGGGCGTGGGCACGTACATGCGCAGCTCCTCCACATCCTCGATGATGCCGAGCTGCAGATCCTTCCACTCGCCGGAAGGGGTGAGGGCGCGCACGGTGACGCTGCGGGTGGCTTGAGCCTGGGCGACGCCTGGCATGCGGCGGATGGCCTGCACCAACTCCTCGTCGATATTCTCGGCGCCGATCGAGGCGCTGGCCGGGTTGGTGGCGTTCCAGTCGCCGTTGAGGTCGCGCATCAGGATCTCGCGGCCACCGGCGACCATGCCGATGGCGAAGACTCCGATGGCGATCGAGAGCACCACCAGGGCGGTGCGGGTCTTGTTGCCCCAGAGATCGCCCAGCACTTTGCGCCAGCGCGGAGCAAGCATACGATCCCCCGTCTTTAGTTCACCACAGAGGCGCGGAGGGCATAAGGGACCTAGCCGGCCCTGTGTGTGGGCCAGTGTCGCTAGGGGCTGGCTTTGTTGCTGCGCCGAGCGCTACAGAAAAGCTCTGTGTCTGTTGTTCGATCTGCCGGGCTACGCCGCTGAGCCCGCGAGGCGCTGCTGGGCCACCTGCCGCAC
>DAOUGF010000864.1:0-6316 GCA_034429295.1 Chloroflexaceae bacterium | reverse complement strand
GGCTGGGCCGAGGCCGCCGTGCGGGTGCGCGTCGCCGTCGAGGCGCTGCGGAGCGCGCCCTTCATCGAGGCCGCCTACGCGGTCGGGCTGCGGCGCTGGCAGGTGCTCTGGCGCCATGTGCGCCCCAACCTGCGAGACTTGCTGCTCATCGAGGCGGCCTACGCCATGGCTGCGGTGCTGCTGCTCACCGCCGAACTCGGCTTCCTCAACATCTTCATCGGTGGCGCCGAGCGTGAGGTGTTGGGCGCCTCGGTGAACGTCGACCCGCTCTACGCCGAGTGGGGCGGCCTGCTCGCCAAGGGCCTGCGGGAGCGCCGCGCCGGGCCGTGGCTCTTCCTGGCCCCGACCGCCGTGCTGACTCTGAGCATCCTCGCCTTCAACCTGCTCGCCGAGGGCCTGCGGAAGGGCCGGCGCTGAGGGCTACGCGATCTGCAGGCTCACGGGGCCGCCGAGGAAGGCACCAAGCCGCTCGGCCTCGACCTCCAGCTGCTCGCCGACCCAAGGCTCCGGCCGGTTGAACAGCTTCACCTGTATCGAGACGGTCCCGCGCTGCAGCTCGTGCTCCCAGGTGCCGGCGATGCGGCCACACACCAATACCGCCGGGCTGATCCATCCCTGGGGCCGCGACACGCTGGAAACGTGCTCCGCGGGCAGCAGCGCCGGGTGGCGGCAGAACGCGATGGTATAGGGATCGAAGGCCGGCAGCAGGACGACGGACGGCTCCATAGCGGCGCGCTCGATCTGCGGCAACGTGGCGGCGAGCGCCCAACCCTGCCAGCCCTCGACCTCTACAGGCACCAACTCATCGCCCAGGGCGCGGAAGAGCCGCTTCGCCGGAGCCGGCTGGTCGCCCCACCAGCGGGCGAACTCCTCGGGCGTGGCCGGGCCGTAGGCGCCCAGGAATCGGCGCGCCACCTCCAAGATCGCCTGTTGGGGGTCTTCATCGCGCCAGGCACCGAGCCACGCCGCCGGGCGCACAAAGGTGACGTTGCGGCCCTCGTTCGGGCCAAAGCAGAGCTCGCCCCTGGCCGCCGAGGGCTTGAGCAGCGCGCCCCAACCCGAGCGCAGCACCTCGGCCAGGCGCGGGCTGCGAGCCCGCGCGGCGACGGCCTCGGCCAACTCCTCGCGGGTCATGCCTTCGGCGCCGAGCACCGCGGGGATCGCCTCCTCGATCGCTTGGAGCTCCTCGGGCGTCACGCCGTGGTAGGTGAAGTAGCTCGGGGGCCGGCGCGGCGTGTAGGTGCGGCGGGCAGCGACGTAGAGTGGAAGGTCGTCGGCAGCGAGCAGATGAAGCGTGCCGCGCATCATCCAGGTCTTCACCAGGCTGCGCTCCCCCCAGAGCGCCGGCTCCAGGCTGCCGGGCGCCAGCCGCTCGACGCGGGCCCAGAGCGCCAGCTCAGCGGCAGGCAATAGTTGGGCTTGCAGGCCGCAGATGGCCCGCACAACCTCGAGGGCAGCCTCGGGCGCGGCGCGGGGCCGCAGATGATGGCGGGCCAGCCGCCAGGCGCAAACTTGATCCCAGCTGAGAGTTGCCGCCGGGGCGGGGCGCCCCGTACGCCTCGATGACATAGCGCCTCCCAAATCGTCACGACGCCGCCATGCTGTCGCGGCGCCCGCCGATGTACTATACTGGACATTCACCCTCCGCCGAAGCGCGGAAAGCAGTGAATCGCCTAATGATCCTGCGTTGATTGTAGCAGCGAATTCACCCCAACCAACATACACCCAGCTACGCAAGGTGCGGCCACGATGCGCCCCGCAGGGCGTGGGGCTACGCAGATCGTCGATGCTATGCCAGCTCTGCCCTATATTGCATTTTACCTGCTGCTCGCCATCGGCGGTGGGCTGCTGGCGAGCTACGCTTGGGGCCGGCGCTACTATCGCAGCGGGATCCCGCTCTCGCTGGTGATGGGGTCGATCGCCTTCTGGTGCGCCTGCCGTGTGATGGCCACCGCCGAGCCAAGCTTTACGGGCACGCTCTTCTGGTGGCTGCTGCAGTTCGGCGGCATCATCCCGATCATGCCGGCCTGGCTGCTGCTAGCCCTCTCATTCGCCGGCGACCGCTGGCGCCACCGGATTCCCTTCCTGATCGCCATCTTCGCGCCCGCGCTGATCTTCTTCATCAGCGTCGTCAGCAATAGCCTCCACGGCCTCTGGTTCTCGCAGGTGGAGCCCGACCTCAGCCGCGGCTATATGTGGGTGCGCGACCAGCGGGGCCCGTTCTTCTACGCGCACGCGGTCTACGCCTACCTCTGCTTCGGCGCTGGCGTACTGATCCTCGCCCGCACCGCTCTGCGGGCCGGCCCGGCCGAGCGCCAGCACTCCTGGCTGATGCTGCTGGCGGCCCTCATCCCCGCGATCGGCAATATCGCCTACCTCACGGGCTACTTCACCCCGCTGAACGAAGACCCGACGCCGGCGCTGCTCTTCATTGGCGCCCTGATCGCCTTCTACGCCACCGTGCATTTCCGCGTGGTGGATCTGAACCCCCTGGTCGCCCGCGAGGCGCTCACGGCCCTGCCCGACGGCATGATCGTGCTCGATAACGAGCGCCAGATCGCCGAGATCAACCGCGCGGCCGCCGAGCTCTTCGGCGTCCAGCAGCGGGCGGCCTTGGGCCGACCCTTCGCCGCCCTGCTGGTCGGCTCGCCCCTCGGCGCGGCCCTGCGACCGGTGCTCGGCGGCCTCGACCGTGCAGGCACACATTATGTACAGTTCGAGGGCGAAGATGGCGAGCGCACCATCGAGCTGCGCATGCGGCCACTGCTGGCCGCGAACGGTGCGGTGGCCGGCTCGCTCCTGCTGCTGCGGGACGTGAGCGAGCGCGCCCGCGGCGAGCGGGAGCGGACCCAGCACCTCGCCGAGCTGAGCCTGATCACCAGGGTGGCCCGCGCCGCCAACACCGCCGCCGATGCCGCCAGCCTGCTGCAGGTCGTCACCGAGACCATCGCCGCCGCCGGGATCTGGGATCGGGTCGCCGTTGGCCTGCTCGCCCCCGACGGGCGCGGCCTGAGCATAGTGGCCGACGTGGCCGCCGACCGCAGCCTCAGGGGCGAAGGCGGGCGCCAGGGGTACGAGGGAGGGCTGATCAACGGGGCTATCGGCGACCAGCTGATCAACCTGATGCGACAGGGCGGGAGCCGGGCGCTCGACCTCACCGACCCCGCTGTGGCCGCCACGCCCCTCGGGGCCGCGCTGCGGGACGAAGGGCTGAGCCAGCTGCTCGTGACACCGCTCTACCATCAGGAGACGGCCCTCGGACTGCTGGCCCTCGGCACGCTCGCGCCCACCCCTGCGAGCCCCGCGCTCTCGCGGGTGGCCGAGGCGGCGGGCGAGCTGATCACCGACGCCGTGGTGCGGGCCAGGCTCTACGACGAGGCCCGCCAGGCTGACCGGCTCAAGGCCCTCTTCCTCGCCAGCGTCAGCCACGAACTGCGCACGCCTCTCACCTCGATCATCGGCTATATCGAGATGCTCCAGAAAGGCGTCTACGGCCCACTCGCAGAGCGGATGGGCGAGCCTCTGGGATACATGCGCCAGAGCAGCCTCACCCTGCTGCGCCTGATCAATGATATCCTCGACTTCTTGCGGGCCGAGGCCGGCCATCTGCGGGTCGAACTGCAGCCGGTTGATCTGCTGCACACGGCGGCCAATGTGGTCGGGCAGCTCCAGCCGCAGATCAGCGAGCGCGGCCTGGAGTTCGAGTTCGACGTGCCGCCCGGCCTGCCGCTGGTGAGGGCGAACGGCGCGCGCCTGGAGCAGGTGCTGATGAACCTGCTCAGCAACGCTGTGAAGTTCACCGAGGCCGGCCGGGTGTCGCTGCGGGCCCGCTGCACGGGCGAGCGGGTGCTGGTGAGCGTCGCCGACACCGGCTGCGGCATCGCCGCCGAGCATCTCGAGCTGATCTTCCAGGAGTTTCGTCGGGTGGAGGCGGCAGGCCGCCGCGCAGGCGGCACCGGCTTGGGCCTGGCGATCAGCCGCCGCCTGGTGCAACTGATGGGCGGCACGCTCCACGTCGAGAGCGCCTTAGGCGCGGGCTCCACTTTCACGATCGAGCTCCCAATCGCCCAGCCGGTGGCCGCGGAGCTCGCCAGGGCGCAGGAGCATCATTCACAGCGCCCATAGGCAGGATGGCCCTCCCTTGGTGAGGGCCTGAGGCCCAGCTTCACACCAGAGCCAAGATCACAGGAAAGGTTGGCCGCGCTCCCCTCGTCTTGGAGGTGAAGGCACGTTTCGACGCGCAGCACACCACCAAGGAGGACGACCGTGACGCCTGCCACCCGCCTCTGGACGATCATACTGACCATCCTCGTGATCTTCGCCTTAGCGCCCGCCCACCCCGGTCGCCGGGCCGCGCAGGCCGCCCCCGCGCCTCAGCCAGCACAGGCCGAGGAGCACACGATCTTCCTGCCGCTCCTTGGCGACAATCGCCAGCCCGAGCCGCCGCCCCCGCTCACGATCAGCGTGGACCCAGGCCTGCAGCCGGCTGGCCCCGGCCTTGAGCCCATCGGCGACAGCGGCCCGCGCCCGCTCGCCGCTCTGGCCGACCCGGCCGGCCGTACGGCGATCTTCGTGGCCAACGAGCTGGTCGTGCAGAGCAACAGCCGCGCCGCGATCGACGCGCTGCTCGCCCGCTACGGCGGCGAGGTGCTGCTCGAGGTCGACCCCAGCAGCGCAGGGCTCAGCGACCTGCCCCGCACCTACCTGCTGCGGGTAGACCCGGCCCGCGGCGACAGCGCCGGGCTAGTGGCCGACCTGGAGGCCCTGGCCGCCGGTCGCGACTACGAGGCCAGCGGCGCCCACCGTGTCTCCAGCGCCGCGGGCGAGGGCCTGCTGGCGATCGCCGCCGCCGAGGCCCGAGCCGGCGCCCAGATCGGCGTGAACTGGGTTGGCGCCCCCCACGACATCCCCGGCTCCACCAGCGAGGCCGCCGCCGGCCCAACCTGGGGCGGCGTTCCCTACACGCCCGACGCCTACAACTGGACCTATATGTCCCGCGGCAGCACCCAGGATATCGGCGTGGCCGAGGCTTGGTCGCTGCTGGCTCGCTCCGGCCGCCTCGGCAACCGCGTGCCGATCGCCATCCTCGACAAGGGCTTCGCGCCCAACGCCGACTTCCCCACCGACATGCGCTTCGGCAGCGTGATCCCCGGCATCGGCGACCCGCGGGGCGTGCGCGGCGACGACAGCTCGCCCTGGCACGGCACCCACGTGCTGGTGGCCGCGGCCGGCCGGGCCGACAACGGCGCCGGCGCCGCGGGCGTGGCCCCCACCGCCGATCCGATCGCGATCTACACGGGCTACGACTACATCACCTCGATCGCCGCCGTAATCCTGGCCCGCGCCGAGGGGGCGAAGGTGATCAACATGAGCTACAGCGCCAACGTGCCCGCGGTCTTCTCGTGGACGGTGCTGCCGTTCGAGGCCACGACCGCCGCGGTGCGGGCCAGCGGTGCGCTGCTCTTCGCCTCGGCCGGCAACGACAGCCAGAATGTGGACGGCCAGGACTGCTTCATCATCTGCTGGGAGCACACCCTGCACACGCCCTGCGAGAACATCGGCGTGATCTGCGTGGGCGGCCTGGGCTGGAACTCCCGCTTCCGCGACAGCGGCTCGAACTACGGCAGCGGCGGTGTGCAGATCTTCGCGCCCTACACCGTCTACCGCAGCGCCGACCCCGACAACCCCGGCATGGATGCGACCCTGGGCGTGATCCGCGGCACCAGCTTCGCCTCGCCCTTCGCGGCAGGCGTGGCCGCCTTGATCTGGGCCGCTGACCCCAGCCTGAGCGCCGAGCGGGTCTGGGAGATCATGCGCGACACCGCCCACGTGCCAGGCACACCGAACGTGCCCCGCTACGTGAACGCCTACCGCGCGGTGCTGGAGGCGGTCGGCAGCGGCGTGGCGCCGACCATCAGCTTGCCGGTGGCCGGCCGGACCTACGAGCAGGGCCTGCCCATCCCGTTCAGCGGGTCGATCGGCTACGTGGCCGCCCGCGACGGCATCCCGCTGGATGTGCAGTGGCGCACCCAGGGCGGGCGCGTGCTCCACAGCGAGCGCTTCACGCCGGGCGCGGGCAGTCACACGCTCCTCTCTAGCTTCAGCGTGAGCGATCTGCCGGCCGGCGAGCAAACGGTGATCCTGCGGGCCACGGCCGGGGCCGCCAGCGCCGAAGCCAGGGTGAGCTTCAGCGTGCGCAACAGCCCGCCCACCGTGAGCATCAGCCAGCCCACGAGCGGCGCCGCCGTCTGCTTCGGCGAGAGCGTGACGATGCGCGGCTCGGCCTTCGACCCGAACCAGCCCACCGGGCTGCCCG
>DAOUGF010000863.1:0-6837 GCA_034429295.1 Chloroflexaceae bacterium | reverse complement strand
GGATGCGAGCGGGCTCCGCCCCTCGCGCTCCCCGCCGGGTGGCGTGCCCCCTCGGGCGCCGGCCCGAAGCAGTACTACCTACATGGTGCGTGGTGCTGCGAGCGGGCTCCGCCCCTCGCGCTCCCCGCCAAGGGGGCGGCTGCCCCCTTGGAACCCCCGAAGCCGACGGCCGCCTGCGCCGACACACCATCGCTGCATGCCCCTCTGCGCCGAGAGCGGGAGCGGCACTACCAGCGAGACGGCAGCTGCCCGACAGTCCTGCTTGCCCTGCGGCGGAGTGGCGGCGGCACGCCGGAACGGACAGGGCGCAACCAGCGGGTGTGGGCCACCGCGCTTTGCCAGGGCTCAAGCCCGACGATGAGACGAGGTAGTAGATCAGCGGTGGCACGGCACTGGCCTCCGGCTTGGGGTCCAGGGGACAACGTCCACTGGCGCGGGGTTGTCAGGGGGCGCGCGCTCGCCCCCTGACAAATCAAGCGGGGTGCGGGGGCGGCCAACGCCCCGCAGCCGGCGTCGGCACGGCGTGGGCCGGGGCGCGGGGCGCCGCTTGCCTCCGCCATTCCCGCCCATTCCCGCAACGGGCCGGTAGCTCGCGCTCGCCGAGAATGATCCGGGAACGGCGGCGCAGTACTGTGCCGCTATGCCAGATCGCACAGCGCCCTACGTCGCCCATCGGCGACCTCAGAGCCCGCGATCCAACTCAAGGAGATACAGAGCATGGCGACAATAATGATCGATCAGGCGAAGCTCGAGGCGTTTGCCGCGCGCACCATCAACGATATTGCCGCCGCCTACGGCGGCGTGATGGTTAGCCTGGGCAGTAAGCTCGGCCTCTACAAGGCCATGGCCGGCGCCGGCCCGCTCAGCGCCAAGGAGCTCGCGGATCGCGCGGGCTGTGCGGAGCGCTACGTACACGAGTGGCTGAACGCGCAGGCCGCCAGCGGCTACATCGACTATCACCCTGCCAGCGACACCTACGAGCTCTCCCCTGAGCAGGCGATGGTGCTGGCCGATGAGGAGAGCCCGCTGTACATCCCCCACGCGTGGAACGTGCCGGCGTCAATGTTTGTCGACGAGGCCAAGACGATCGAGGCGTTCCGCAGCGGCAAGGGCGTAGCTTGGGGCGAGCACGACGATCGGCTCCATTGTGGCGTTGCGGCCTTCTACCGCAATGGCTACAAGGCCAACCTGGTGCCGCAGTGGCTGCCCGCGCTCGACGGCGTGGTGGAGCGGCTGCAGGCCGGCATCAACGTGGCCGACGTCGGCTGCGGCTTCGGCCACTCGACAGTGCTGATGGCCAAGGCTTTCCCGCAGTCACACTTCTACGGCTTCGATGTGCACGGGGCCTCGATCGAGGAGGCGCGGCGCAACGCGATCGAGGCGGGCGTTGCCGAGCAGACGAGCTTCGCGGTCGCCCGCGCCGTAGACTACCCGAACCAGCAGTATGGGCTGATCTGCTTCTTCGACTGCCTGCACGACATGGGCGACCCGGTCGCCGCGCTCCGCTACGCCGCCGAGGCGCTCGCGCCCGGGGGCACGGTGATGCTGGTCGAGCCCTTCGCCAACGACCGGGTCGAGGAGAACTTCTCGCTGGCCGGGCAGCTCTACTACTCCGCTTCGACCACGATCTGCACCGCGCACGCGATCTCTGAGGGTGGGCCCTACGCTCTCGGCGCGCAGGCCGGCGAGGTGCGGCTCGCCGAGGTAGCCCGCAAGGCCGGGTTCAGCCACATCCGGCGCGCGGCCGAGACGCCCTTCAACCTGATCCTGGAGCTGCGGCGTTAGGGCGTGTACGGCGTAGCTATGCTGCTTCGCAAGGTTGGCACACTGGCGCTGCTGCATCGCGCCCTCAAGCTCTCAGCTTGAGGGCGCGAGAGCAGGCGCCAGGATGTGCCAAGCGAATGTAACAGTACACGTAGTCGGTACTCGTACGTATCTGTGCAGCGCCCCTTCTCCTCTATGGGAGAAGGGGGCTAGATTGTAAAGGTTGCGTTTTTGTAGCAGCGCTCTCTCGCCATGACTCCCCTAAACCCTGAGCGGGAGAGGAAGGCCGGAGGGCTTTCTGATGCGGCTGCGCTGTGATGTGGCTCGCCTTACCCTGGCGGGTGATACTTAGCGAAGCCGGAGAATCTCGTCGCGGGCGAAGAGCGGCCCGACCTCTAGCTCGAAGCCCCGGCCCGCGTAAAGTTGTGGCGGGACGCCGATATCGGCGAGGTAGAGCTCGCCCACGTACGGCGCCGCCTCCTGAGTGAGCAGCCCGACCTTCGGCAGCGCCAGGGTGAGCGTCGCGGTCGCGACGATGGTCGGCGTGTGGATGGCGCCCGTGCCGGCGTCGAGCCCCGAGGGCGTGTCCAGGGCCAGGATTGGCGCCTCCTGCTCGTTCGCCCAGCGGATCAGCTCGGCGGCGGCCCCGCGGGGCGGGCCGCTCAGGCTGAAGCCGATCAGTCCATCCAGCACCGCATCGGCTGGGCCAAGCCGCGCCACCTGATCGGCGCCAACGATCTGCAGGCCAAGCCGCAGCAGGATGGCCAGCTGCTGGGCCGGCAGCGAGCTGAACGCGCCGATCTCCTTCGTCAGGGCCACCACGACGCGCGCGCCCCAGCCGTGCAGCCGGCGCGCGGCCACCAAGGCGTCGCCGCCGTTGCCGCCGGTTCCGGCCAGCACAACCACCTGCTTGCCTCGTGGGTCGCCGCCCAGCAGCCTGGTTCGGGCCAGGTGGGCGAAGTGACGCCCGGCGTTCTCCATCATCTGGATCGGCAGGATGCCATAATCCTCGGCCATAGCCCGGTCAACCTCGACGATCTGCTCGCGGGTGAGGGCGGGGATAGGCGCATCGGAGTTCGTCATGGCTGTGCTCCTTCGCGGCGCAGGCCCTCTAGCAGCTTCCGGCCTGTCGGGTGGCGATCACCTTCGGCCGGAGCGGATGGCTGCGCCGGCGATGGCGAGTGGATCTAGCATAGGATACACCGGATGCGCGGCGGCTGCTACAGCGCTGTGAAAGCATACAGCTTCCGGAAGCTGTGTCACGAGAGAACGGGCCGGCCGCAGCAACAATTGATTTGGTGCTATCGTAATGTGCAGCAGATCAAAACGACAGCCAATCCGATGCTGGTTACTGGAAAGGACTTCGCGTGAACGCACCAGAACGCACAGGAAATAAATGGCTGGCCCTTATTGCCGTGGGGAGCGGGATCTTCATGGCAACGATCGACGGCTCGATTATCAACATCGCCTTGAAGACGCTCCAGGACTCGTTTGGCGTCGAGTTTCACACCGTCGAGTGGGTGACGCTGTCTTACCTGCTCACGATCACCTCTCTGCTGCCGAGCATGGGCCGCCTTGGCGATATGATTGGCAAGCGGCGCGTTGCCCTCCTTGGGTTTGCGATCTTCACCATCGGCTCGGCGCTCTGTGGGCTGGCCTGGAACATCGAGTTGCTGATCGTCGCCCGTGTGATCCAGGGTGTCGGAGCAGCGATGCTGCAGGCTGTCAGCCCCGCGCTTCTCGTCACGGCCTTTCCGCCGAACGAGCGGGGCCAGGCCCTCGGCTATACAGGATCGATCGTCGCCGCTGGTATTCTCACCGGCCCGGTGCTTGGTGGGCTGCTCCTGCGCTACACCTCCTGGCCCTCGATCTTTTTTGTCAATCTGCCGATTGGGATCGCCGCCTTCCTGCTGGCGCTGCGTGTGCTTCCCCATGACGGGAAGCGGAGCGAGCAGCGCTTCGATATCCCGGGGGCACTCCTGCTCGCCGGCGCCGTGCTGCTGATCCTCTTCGCGCTGACGGAGGGGCAGAGCTGGGGCTTTGGCGATCTGCGGACGATCGGCCTGCTGATCGGCGGCGTGATCGGGCTGATCGGCTTTGTGCTCTGGGAGCGACGGGCGGTCGCGCCGATGATCGACCTGAGGCTCTTTGAGAACCGGACCTTTAGCCTGAGCCTGGTCGCGGCCCTTGGCTCGTTTCTCGCGATGTCGTTCAACTTCCTACTCCTGCCCTACTATCTCCAGGAGGTGCTGCAGTACGATCCGCAGCATACAGGCCTGATCCTGATCGCTGCGCCGCTTGTGCTGGCCGTTGCCTCGCCGCTCAGCGGGCGCCTTTCCGACCAGATCGGCGCCCGTGGCCTCAGCGCCATCGGCCTCGTGATCCTCTCAGGGTCACTGTTCAGCATGGCCACATTGAGTAGCACCAGCACCGATCTGGAGATCGTGCTGCGCCTGATGGCCATGGGGTTAGGCGCCGGGCTCTTCCAATCGCCAAACAATAGCACCACGATGGGCAGCGCGCCCCGTTGGGCCCTTGGCATCGCCGGTAGCCTGCTGGCGGTGATGCGAACCCTCGGTCAGACGGCGGGGATCGCTCTGGCCGGCGCGATCTGGGCAGCGCTGATCACGGCTTCGAGCGGCCAGGTCTTTACGCCGATCACGACCGCCCCGCCTGAGGTACTCGTGAGCGGTATGCGCGGGGCGATGCTCGTGGCCGGGGTGCTCGCTGCGCTCGCGATTATCCCGGCGCTGGCCCGCCCGAGAGGCAGTATTGAGCCTGGCCCTGTGGCCCCTCCGGTCGTGAGATAGGCATTAGCGCAACCCTTTCCGCTCCCATCGGCCAGACAACGGCGATGGGAGCGGCGGCGTTTCGGCTATACTGCCAGGTGAGGCGGGCTCACGGGGTGGATATGGTCACATGCCCGGCGTGAGCGCTGTAGGGCTTGTGTTCGCCTCCCCGCCTGGAAACCTTCCCAAAGCGGCCCCGAAGGGGGATAGGGCCGTCGCCAGAGTCTCTCCGCGATCCAGCGATGCACAGCACCCAGCATGACGTGATCTACTATGGGCGTGGAGCGGGCCTGTGGGAGATCTGCGCGCCGCTGCTGGCGGGGCATGTCGCGCAAGGTGGCGCCTGGCGCTATATCGCCGATGAGCATCAGCCCGGCCAGGTAGCCAGCGCGCTGCGCGCACAGGGGCTTGATGTCGAGGAGACGGCCGTTATCGCCTCGGCCAATCTCGGCTTCCACGCCTCGCCGGTGCGGGTCGCGCCGATCATCGCGGGGCTCGAAGAGCTGTTGCGCCAGGCAGTTGAGCCGCGCCCCCAAGGTGTGCTGCTGCTCGTCGAGATGACCTGGGCGATCCGCTCGCCGTCGGGCGCCGTCTATTTGCGGGAGTATGAGGCCGCGCTCCACGAACTGCTCGAGCGGCAGGGCGCCTCCGCCGTCTGTCTCTACAACCTGATCACCCAGCTCGACTCGCAGCTCCTCATGAGCCTCCACACGCATCACGGGGTCTACGACGCCGGCGGCCGCTCCTCCAACCCATACTTTGTGCCGCCCGCGATCCACCGCCGGCGCGACGAGCGCGCCCAGTTCTTCCACTGGCTCGACGCCCTCAAGCCCGGCCTCGCCGACGCGCCCGCGAGCTCGTCGTCCCGGCTGCCCGGCGCGCGCACCGTGGAGCCCACGCCCCCGGCGGCCCAACCCGTCTACGACCTGGAGGCGCCGGCGCTCTTTATCGCCCGCAACAGCGACCAGGGCCAGTGGAAGATCCGCTGCTTCGGCCAGTTGCGCGTCTACCGCGCCGACGGCGAGTTGGTGCGCTGGCAGATCGGCCGGGCCGCCACCCGCAAGATGAAGACGCTCTTCGCCTTCCTGCTCTACCGGGGCGAAGCGGGGGCCTCCGCCCAGGAGTTGACGGCCCTGCTCTGGCCCGACGCTGCCGACGGGACGGCTGCGCTCAACAGGCTCTACCACGTCGTCAACGGGCTGCGGGAGGTGCTCAGCCCCGGCATCGGACGTCTGCGCGCCTCGCCGTTCGTCCTCAACGAGCAGGGCCGCTACTACCTGGCCGTGCCGCCCTACACCTGGATCGACCTGCCGATGTTCCAGGAGCTCTGCTACCGGGGCGCCCGGCTGCTGCGGGAAGGCGACCTCGACCAAGCCTTGATCTGCTACGAGTCCGCAGAACGGCTCTACACCGGCGACTACCTCGCCGATATCCCCCAGCAGTACGCCGACTACGCCGAGGACGACTGGTTCTGGAGCCGACGCTACTGGCTCCGCGACATGTACGTCAAGCTGCTCTACGGTATTGCCACGATCCATCGCGCCCAAGGCCGCGTGGCCGCCGCCTTGAGCTACGCCGACCGCGCGCTGCGGATCGAGCCCACCAGCGAGGCGGCCCAGCGGGAGAAGCTCCTGGCGCTCCACGCCGCTCGCCGCCGTGACGCCCTCGACCGCCAGTATCGCCTCTACTGCCAGCTCCTTGACCAGGCCCAGCTCGGGCCTCCATCGCCTGAGCTTGCCGCGCTCTACCGGCAGCTCCGCGCCCAGCTCGACCGCTAGCGCTCGCGGGGAGTGCCCGTGGCCCCGCGGGGCGCTGGCGCCCCTGCTCCCCCAGCCCGCATCGTGCCGATGCTCGCAATGGGGTGCTGGCGCCCCGGGCCTAGTGTCCGCGACACGCTGCCTGTGGGGTGGCAGCCACCCCACTCCCCGCTTGTTTCGTCGGGGGCATACGCACGCCCCCCGACACCCCCCGCGCCAGGGGCCTTGCCCCTGGACCCCAAGTCGGAAGCCAGTGCCGTGCGGCCGCTGATCTGCTACCTCGTCTCATCGTCGGGCTTATGCCGTAGCCCTGCGCAGGGCTCATGCACGCTGGTTGCGCCCTGTCCGTTCCGGCGTGCCGACGCCACTCCGCCGCAGGCAAGCTTTCCAGAAGCTGGTGTGTGGAGGCGGGTGGCACAACCGATGCGCACACCACCCCGACCGCAGCTCTGCTGCCAGCCGAGGCGGATGGCTCTGCCTGTCGATGAGATGGGTACGCCGCCGGGCGCTGGCACGGTACGGCCTTC
>DAOUGF010000862.1:0-2479 GCA_034429295.1 Chloroflexaceae bacterium | reverse complement strand
AAAGCCGATCAGGGCAGCGATAACCAGGAAGCTCGTGCCGCAGCGGGGATGGATGCGCGAGAACTGGCGCACCGACTCGACCGTAAGCGGGGCACCGGCCTCGTAGGCATTGATCGCCTTGTGCTCGGCGCCGTGGAAGCCGAAGACCCGCTGGATGTCGGGCAAGCGGCTGATCCCGTAGATGTAGGCCACCACCAGAGCGAGGTTGATCGCGCCCTCGATCATCTCCCGCACCAGCACGGGGGCGCCGAGTTGGGAGAAGAAGTTGGCGATCATCGAGGGGAGTATCACGAAAAGCCCGATGCCGAAGGCGAGCGCAACCAGGAAGACGCCCCACTGCACCAACGGCGAGAGTTGCTCCTCGCCATCGCCCACGGCCACATCGGCGGAGAAGTCGAGGGCGGCCTTGCCGATCTTAAAGGCATCAACCAGGCCCACGATCCCGCGGATCACAGGGAGCTTCGCCCAAGGGGCGGCGCGCCTGTTCGGAATAGCAATATGCTTAAAGGCGAGCTCGCCATCGGGGCGGCGCACGGCCACCGTCGCCTGGCGGCGTCCGCGCATCATCACGCCCTCAAGGACCGCCTGCCCACCATACGCGAAGCGCTGTTCGTCCATCGGCCTTTCGCTCGTCGCCGCACCGAGGCTGTCGCTGGCATACCGTTGCCGACCACGACAGCCTCCCAGCCTCCATCATACCACGGCCCGCCATTCTCCGACAATAGCCTCACGGGGCGCTGTCACGAGCGCTGCGCGGATCTGATGGGAGCATACACAGCGAGCGTTACCAGGGAGTGTCCCCGGCGCTACGGCTCCATATCGAGGCGCTCCTCGACATCGCGGCGGGCGAGGCTGGTGGCGGCCGCCCGCACGCCCGTCACCAGGCTGGAGACACGAATAAACGGCGAGACCACCCGCTCGGTGACGAACTGTGTGCTGCCGGCGACGTTGCTCACAGTCTCGCGGGCCGAGGTGGTGAGGCTGCGGGTGTTATCGAGCACGTCGTTCAGCTTGAGCATGGCCTCATCGAGCTTGGGCAGCACATTGCCGCGGGCCAGGCGCTCGATCCGGTTGACTGCGAACAGCAGGCCCAGCAGCAGGGCGATCGTCAGGATGGTGCTGATCAGCACGAAGAGGCCAATAATGATCACGAAGATATCGCGGATGGCCTCGCGGACACCGACGGGCACGAGAAACAGGCCGACAACACTGGCGATCAGCAGCAGGGCGAGCACACCGAGGCCGATCCCGATCCACTTGAACACAGCAGCCTCCGCTCTTACGGGCGCGGACCCGCACACAAAATTCGCAGCATTGCGATGCGGTAAACGGCGCTCGAACGGCGCCGATTATATCATATTCGCAGGCGCGAAACAACAATCAGCAAGAGCCACGCCAGCAGCACCGCCTCGAGCACGGGCACACCAGCGGGCGCAGGCAATTCGAGTGGAAAGCGCAGCCCGAGGCCATAGGCCAGCAGGCAGCCCACAAAGGCCGTGAGCCAAAAGATCGGCAGTTGCCGCCAGCGCCGCCCCAGCAGCACATGGGCCAGCCCGGCGCAGGCGGTGGCGAGCAGCAGCAGCAGCAGCGTAGCCGGAGCCAGCCCCTGGATCATAGCTCTACCTCTCAGGCCGCTGGCCTCACGATCCGTCCGCCACCGAGCACCCTGTCACCAGCGTAGAACACAGCCGCCTGCCCCGGCGTGATCGCCTTGAGCGGCTCGGCCAGACGAACGGCGAGCCTCCCACCGGCAAGAGGCGTCACGGTGGCCGGCGCCGGGTCGGCGTGGGCGCGCACTTGCACCTCGCAGCTGAAGGGCTCCGCCGGCGCTACGCCATCAACGAAGCTCACCCGGTCCACCTCCAGCCGATCCCGCAGGATGGCCTCGGGCGGGCCGACGATCAGCGCGTTGCGGGCCACGTCGAGGTCTACCACATAGCGGGGCTCGCCGCCACCAAGGCCGAGGCCTCGCCGCTGGCCGATCGTGTAGAGCGGCAGGCCGCTGTGGCGGCCCACCTCGCGGCCCTGCAGATCGACGATCGGGCCGGGGCGCAGGCTCTCCGGCACCTCCTCCCGCAGCAGGTTGCGGTAATCGCCCCCCGGCACAAAGCAGATGTCCTGGCTCTCGGGGCGGTTGGCGCTCGCCAGGCCGCGGGCCGCCGCCAGCTCCCGCACCTGGGGCTTCGTCAGCTCGCCGATGGGGAACAGCATGCGCGCCAGGTCGGCTTGGCCGAGCATATAGACCATGTAGGACTGGTCCTTGTCGCGGTCCAAGGCGCGGTGGAGCGAGTAGGACAGCCGGCGACCGGCGACCGGCGACTCCCCGGCCGCATCCTGCTCCGTGGTCGCTGATTGCTGGTCGGTGGTTACGATCCGGGCGTAGTGGCCCGTCGCCACATACTCAAAGCCGAGGGCCTGGGCGCGCTGGAGCAAGGCGCGGAACTTGATCTCGCGGTTGCACTCCAGGCAGGGGTTCGGG
>DAOUGF010000861.1:0-4704 GCA_034429295.1 Chloroflexaceae bacterium | reverse complement strand
AAGGGGGCAGCCGCCCCCTTGGCGGGGAGCGCGAGGGGCGGAGCCCGCTCGCATCCTCACGCACCGTGCAGGTGGTAGGGGCATGGGGCAGCGCCCCAAGAAGCCCTAGCAGCAAGCGAGAGCAAGCATCCTCCTTGGCGGGGAGCGCGAGGGGCGGAGCCCGCTCGCATCCTCACGCACCGTGCAGGTGGTAGGGGCATGGGGCGGCGCCCCGAGGCTTTCAGCGGGGAGCGCGAGGGGCGGAGCCCGCTCGCATCCTCACGCACCGTGCAGGTGGTAGGGGCATGGGGCGGCGCCCCGCAGTCAGCGTTCGGGAGTAGGTTGCATGTGTAGGTAGGGCAACGACCGACGACAGGCCACGGGCGGGCTGTCGTCGGTCGTTTGTTGTCGGTCGTCCCAACTAGCGCGATACGGACAGCGGACTACGGACTACGGACTACGGGTACTAGCGCTGCAACATCGGCAGGAAGACGGTGTAGGCATCGGTGGGCACCGCCTCGATCAGCGGCCCCTCGACGCCGGCCTCGATCGGGCGCAGCTCGCCGCCGGCGATCAGCTCCAGCGTGACTTGGGCCAGAGGCTCGGGCTTCTCCTCAGAGCGCTGGTCGGCGGAGGGGAGGGCCGCCACGGATGTGGCCTCGCGGACCTTCTGCACGGCCGGCAGCAGCAAGCCGTAGTAAGTGCCGGGCTCGAGCCCTGCCGTGGCGAGGATGGCGGCGAAGGCGCCGGAGTCGTCGCTGCTCAGCTCGGCTGCGACGATCGGCTCGCCCCCGCGCACGTCGGCGCGGCGCAGCTCCAGCCGGTACTCCTCGATCGGCTCGAGGCCGGCGCCGCGCAGGGTGAAGAAGCTGCCGGGGGCGCCGTCGGCGAAGTTCAGCGTGAGCGTGGGCCGCAGGACCGGCAGTTCCTCGCCGGGCCAGCTGCTGATGCTATCGGCTGCGGCGTCGAGCTCGTTCATGATCAGGTCGTACTTCAGGCCCGATGGATCGCTGCGCTGGTTGAAGAGCGCCACGATGTTCACGCCGTCCGCGCGCTGGCGGGCCATGGTCCAGGTGCCGTCGAGGCTACCGAAGAAGACCCAACTCTGGCCGTTGCCGCTCCGCGGGACGCCGTTTATCCAGTAGCCGTCGAGGAACTCGGCCACGGCGCGGGCGCTGGCGATCAGCCCGCCGTGGGCCTCCATCGCCTCCAGGTGCCAGGGGCCGTAGGGCCACTCCGCAAGGCCGTGGGGCGGATAGACGCTCGTGCCCTGGCCGGCGGCGTGGTAGTAGGGCTCGCGCGGGTTCGCCAGGCTCGCCAGGGTGCGCCCAAGGGCGATCTCGCTGTCGGGCACGCCGAGCGGATTCATGATCTCGTCGCGCAGATAGGCCGTGTAGTCCTGCCCGGTCTCCTGCTCGATGATCAGGCCGAGCAGCATATAGCCGAAGTTCGAGTAGGCGTCAGTCGTGCCTGGCGTGTGGTCGAGCGGCTTGCCGAGCACCCAGCGCGCGATGTTCTCCTTCGATGGCGGGCTGGCCACGCCCAAGTCGCCGGCGATCTCGATCGCCTTGAACATCGGATCGCCCGAGATCGCCCGGTCCCAACCGCCCTTGTGGTCCATCAGGTGCTGGATGGTGATATCGCGCAGCCGCACATCGAAGGCGTTGGGGTTCGGCCAAGGGTCGATGTCGAGGTGGCAGTTGGCCGGGCTGCCCGGCAGGCAGAAGACCCTGTCGCTCAGGTTGAGGGCGCCCTCGGCCACCAGCTTGCGCACGATCGCCATCGTGAACGGCTTAGTGACGCTGGCCAGGCGCAGGAGTGCGTTCGGCGGCATCGCCACCGTCTCGGCCTTATCCTTCCAACCGTAGCCGCGCTCGAGCAGCACCTTGCCATCCTTCATCACCACCAGGGTCCCGCCGGGGATGTTGCGGGCGAGCATAAAATTGACCATGGCGTCGTCGAAGGGCTTCAGCTGCGGCACCGCCTTGCCGCGCACCGGGATGCTGTAGAGAGGCGGGTCGCCGTTCTGCAGCAGGATCACGGCGTAGCGCTTCTGCCCCGGCTCGGGGAAGTAGGGCTCGATGTCGATCACGCGGGCGTTGTTCAGGGCCGTCAGGTGCTTGAGCTGATCGACCGTCTGGATCCCGTAGTACCACCACCAGTGCTCGCCTTGGCCCTTCTCCATCACCACGGTGAAGGTATTATCGCCGTGGCGCTCGATGTCGGTGAGGCGAGCGCCGTGCTCGTTGAGCTTCTGGCTGATGAAGTCGGCGTTGACGTTGACATACCACCACCAGGCTTTCGCGTCGGCGCCGCTGTTGTGGATCATCACCACGTTGTAGTAGCGCTTCCCGCCGGCCACAAAGGTGTCAAGGTCGATGATCCGGCCCTGATGCTGGTTGAGCTTGTCGCTCACCGCCTGGATCGAGTCGAGGTTGACGTACCACCACCAGCTCTTGGCTTGGCTTCCGCTGTTGCCCACCATCACCACGGCGTAGAGGCGCTGGCCATCCACGACGTAGCTCTCCAGATCGATCACGCGGGCCTTGTTATCGTTCAGCTTCTGAACGATGAAGTCGATCGAGACCCCGTAGTACCACCACCAACTCTTGGCGTGGGCGCCGCTGTTCTTCACCAGGGCGGCGCTAAGCCGGAAGGGTGAGACGCTCTCGATCTCCAGGTCGGTCACGCGGTAGCCCTCGTTAACGCGGGCCTTGATGTTATCGACGCTGGCGCCCATGAACCACCAGTGGCCCGTGGGTGTCGTGGTGGCGCGCTCCGCGTGGGCGGGGATGGGCAGCAGCCCGAGCAGGCTGATCAGCAGCAGAGCCAGGCTGAGCCGACGTATAATGTTTCGCATGGCGCTCCTCCGTTTTGAGTGGCGGCAACCTCATACGACCACTCAACGCGGCGGAGCGGCGCATGCCGACACGGGCCGGAGCACATGCTGCTGGCCGGGATCTTGCGGCGAGCGGAACGTATCGCGCCGCCGCTCGCTGCGCCCACCCAATAGAAGGAAGATGGCAATGCGCCTCCAACGCTTTGCGCACCGCGACAACTGGACGATCGTGGGCGAGACGGTGATCCACAAGGATCGCTTCGCTCGCACCTACGCCGACGGCGTGCGGATCGCGCTTGTCCGCTCCGATGGGCCGTTCACGACGCTGCTGCGCCGCGACGGCACAACCATCTATGTGATGACCAGCGACTGGCAGGTAACGGGGCGCCTGCCGAGCCGCGCGGACTGAGGAGATCTCGTCCAGGTCGCGCCCGAACGGCCGAGCATGCTCGGCGAAGCCGGGCGCATCAGCTTGGCCGGGAGCTTTGTGATCACGGCGCGGCACGAAGCGATTTGAGGTTTTGGCGCAAACGCAAGCGCCCGGACGGTAAACGCCCGGGCGCCGCTGTGTTGGTGGAGATGGGGGGAGTCGAACCCCCGTCCAGAAAGCTAAATCGTAGATATACTACAGGTTTATCTCGTTGTTTGAGCTCGCCCGCGGCCACACAACGAGCAAGGCGGCCTTTGGGCAAACCCGCTGGTCTTTTGCTCAGGCTAGCAGGTGGTTACCTGAACAGCACCCGACTTGCTGACGCCCGACCCCCAACCATCGGGGGAGCTGAGGGGGGCGCGCCGCCTAATTAGGCAGCGAGGGCCAGCGTGCGCTGAGCCCGGGTGTTGGTGTTGGCAGTTATTGCCGTTGCCCCTTTAACGTGACTGGGCGGCACGACCTGCAATCTACGACCTTCACTCCCTGTCGAAGCCAAGCATCCCCATAACACGTATCATTATAGCGCACCCCTCCCCGCCGTCAATCCATCTTGCGCTGGAGTTTCGTTAGAGCTCGCTTATAATCCGCGGGCGGCGAGGATTACCGGTGGACCTGCGATGAACAGCTTCGACCCGCGCGCTAACTCCGTCCGCTTCTACAGCCATGTGCTTGGTGTCACGAGAGGGCTCTATATCTACCTGCCGCCCGAGTACGGCAGCGCCCGCCGCCAGCGCTTCCCCACGCTCTATCTGCTGCGTGGCCACGAGCGCGAGTGGGTGAACCCGCGGGAGGATGACAGCCGTGCCGGCTCCACGGTGATCGATGTCTACGAGCGCCTGCGCGCCGCCGGCGCGATCGGCCCGCTGATCCTGGTGATGCCCGGCCTCGCCAGCGACGATAACGCCGTCCCCGGTGTGCTCACCGACTTCCGCAGCCCCGAGCGCGCCGCCCACGCCCCCGGCATCGGCACCGGCCAGTTCCAGCGCTTCTTCTTCGAGGAGTTGTTGCCCTTCATAGACGGGCGCTACCGCACTGTTCCAGCCGCCCGCGGGGTGGCAGGCTTCTCCCTCGGCGGCTACATGGCTGTCAAGGCCGCCGCCCTGCGCCCCGAGCTCTTCGCCAGCGTGGGCGCCTTCGATGCCTCCATCCCCTACGCCAGCGACGGCGGCCGTCGCGCCCGCCTCGGCGACACCCTCTTCGCGGCGCCGATGTTCGACGGGCCGTTCGGTCGCCCGCGCGACCCTGATCATCTCACCGCCAATAACCCCATCACGCTGCTGATGGGCGCCGACAGCGCAGCTATTCGCCGGATCTGCTGGATCATCCAGTATGGTCCTGAGGCGATCGAGCCTTGGGGATCGAACTTCTACCGCGGCGAGTATCTGCGGCGGGCATTGGCGACACTGGGCGTCGCCAATGCTGCGCCCGTCGCCGCGCTCCCCGACGGCCAGCATAC
>DAOUGF010000860.1:0-3432 GCA_034429295.1 Chloroflexaceae bacterium | reverse complement strand
ACGTAGGGGTGCTCGGCCTCGACCCGCTCGAGGATCTCCTTCACATCGATGTCGGTCAGCTCGTTGCGCATAATCAGCGCCTCGGCGATCGCGATCACCGCCTCGCGGTTCTGGTCGAGTAGCTGCTTCACCTGCCGGTACTGCTCGGCGAGCAACTCCTCGATCGGCTTGCGCAGCGCCCCACCGTCCTGGGAAACGCCGCCGAGGGCGAGGAAGGAGAAGAGGCTGTCGCCCATGCCGTAGGCGCCGAGCATATAGGCCGCGGTTGCCGTGGCGTTCGCCAGGTCCCCGGTGACGCCGCTCATCTGGATGCCCAGGAACAGCTCCTCGGCGGCGCGGCTGCCCAAGCTGATCTTGATCCGGTCGAGCAGCTCGTCCTTGGTGCGGGTGTGGATCTCCTCCTCCGGCTTCCAGGCGGCGAAGCCGAGGGCCGAGCCGTGGCGGATGATCGTCACCTTGGTGAGGCGCTCCTTCTTGAGCAGCTTCACCATCGCATAGGCGTGGCCGGCCTCGTGGTAGGCGATGCGGCGGCGCTCCTCGTACGACATGCTGCGGATCGGCTGGCGCAGGCCCATCTCGTGCGTCTCGCGGGCCTGGGTGAAGTCCCAGTAGTTGATCGCGGCGCGGCCGTCGAAGTGGGCGTGGATCGTCGCCTCGTTGATACAGTACTTGATCGCCACGGGCGTATAGCCGATCGTATCGGAGACCATGCGGTCGATCGGCATCGGCTCGTGCTTCACCTTGCTGAGGTAGTACTCGATCACATCGCGGCGGCCGTCGGCGTCGGGCGGCTCGACGGCGATCTTGCGGTCAAAGCGGCCGGGGCGCAGCAGCGCGGCGTCGAGCGTCTCGGCGAGGTTGGTGGCGGCCATGGTGAGCACCGGAGGCATCTCGGCCTTGCCGCGGCGCAGGCGCAGGAAGCGCAGCAGCTTGCGCAGCCAGGTCTGATCCTGCGGGGGCGGGTCCATCTGCAGCAGCAGCTCGTTGAGGATGCCGCTGCCGCCGCCCATCATGCCGCCCATGCCCATCACCACATTCTCGCGGCCGCCGGCCTGCTGGTCGGCGCCCATGCCGAGGGCACCGGCTCCAGCGCCGGCCAAATTGCGGCTGCGGGCCATGCCGATGGCGTCGATCTCATCAATGAAGATGATGCAGGCGCCGTACTCGCGGGCGAAGCGACGGGCCTTGCGGTACAGGTTCATCACCTTGATGTTACCCATACCCATCCAGGCCGACTGCAGCGAGGGCGCCGAGAGGTAGCCGAAAGGCACGCCGGCCTCGGTCGAGATCGCCTGGGCCAGATAGCTCTTGCCGGTGCCGGGAGGGCCGATCAGCAGAATGCCGCGGGTGACCTCGCCGCCCATCTTCTTGAACTCTTTGGCGCCCTTGAGCAGCGTCACCACCCGTTGGGCGGCCTCGAGCACCTCAGGGTTGCCGCGGTAGTCCTTGAAGCTGATGCCCGTCTCGCCGGGGCGCACCCAGTAGATCCGGGTGCGGGCCATAAAGAAGTACATCAGGAAGAACTGGAAGCCGATGAAGAAGAAGAGGTAGGCGGCGATGGGGAGATACTGGAGGATCAGCGGGCCCAGGTTGCCCGAGATGACGAGGCCGAAGATCGGCGGCAGCAAGTTCACCGCAAGCCAGATCGCGATAGCGATGAAGATGCAGCTGCGGATGAAGCGGAAGAGCTTCCAGTTCCAGCGGTGGAAGAACTTGTCGATCTTCTTATCCAGCTCGCGATCCAGATCGTCGCGGTACTGGCCGTCGTTTGGGCGATAGGGCTCGATTGCCATGCAGATCTCCACTTCCAGATACGGGCCCGTCACTTCCGCTGGGCGCCGAGGCGCAGGCACGCGGTGAGAAGGTCACATATCAACGCTGATGATCTTGCCGTTCGGATCGACGGTAAAGACGAAGGAAAAGGTGCCGTTGCGCTCGGGCACCGGCGACTGGATCTCGACTACGTAGAAGTACATCTTGCGGCGACCCTCAACCTCCACGCCGCCGACATACTCGAAGCGGCGGTAGCGATGGCCGGCCCGGCGCTCGCTCTCAACTTGCTCGGCGAGGGAATCGCGGGTGATCGCCTGCTGCTCAAGGGCCGAGCGCAGCTCAGGGCTGAGCGACTCCCACATCAGGTCGGCGTCGTAGGTCTGCTGCCCACGCAGAAAGTTCTCCACCGCATCGGCCGGCTGAATTAAAGCGACCCGGGCATCGCCAGGGTCGTCGGCGGCGCCCACAAGGCGGGGCACGATCAGCATCAGCCCGAGCACGCCGATGATACCGAGCAGGAACGCTGTCAGCACTAGCCAACCGAGATGTGGGCGGGCTAACAGCCAAAGCCGAAGCAGCAGCCGGGCGAGGCGGCGCAGCAGCAACTCGGCGAGCCGTGCGCCAACCTCCAGGCGTGAGACAGCGGGCTGCGCATATGTTGGGGGCGCGATCGGCTGGTCGGGCGGCGGTGAGGGCGCCTGGCCTGGCTGCGACTGTTCGCGCGGTAGATCCATAGAGGTCCCGGATCAGCAACCGATGAGTGCAGCAAACCAGCCTGGCGAATATTGCTTCGCCGGGCCTCGACTTCGTCGTACGGTTGCTCTGCTGTGGAGATCGCGGGCTGGTAGTGGAATAGTTTCACCCGTTCGCACGGGCGGCACCGTCAAGTATACTTCAGGGCACTAACAGAATCAAGGAACGATAATGAGAATATGATGAGTCCAGCCAAAAAGTGGCATTTCTGGCGTCCTGACGCCATCCGCGACCTTACCGCTGTGGCCATCCTGATCTGCTACGGGCTGCTCGCTTGGAGCGCCGAGGGCGGCATTGGGGCGCGCCAGGGCACCCTGGATCCGGTGCTGGCCGCCGCTCGGGCGCGAGGGGCGCTCAATGTGGCTGTTGACGTGGGTTTCCGCCCCTTCGCCGACTCCGAGGGCGGCGAGCTGGTCGGCTACGACATCGACCTGGCGCGGGCCGTGGCGGAGCGCATCGGGCTCGGCGTGGTCTTTGTGCCGACGGGCTACGACGGGCTCTACGACACACTCACGAGCGGCCGCGCCGATATGATCGCGGCGGCGCTGCCGTACGCACCCGAGCAGGGCTACCGGGCGCGCTTCTCCAGCTTCTACTTCGATGCGGGCCAAGTACTTGTCACGCCGGTGGGCGCGCCGGGCGGCGCCGAGTTGGCGGGGCGCCGGGTTGGCGTGGCCCTCGGCAGCGACGCCGACGCCCTGGCGCGGCGTATGGTCCGCGACGGCGGCGACTTCGAGCTGCGTTCCAGCTACGACGAGCCGGCCGAGGCGTTGGCGGACCTGCGGGCTGGCCGCCTCGACGCCGTGATCACCGATCACGTCAGCGCCCTCAGCGCGGTGCAGGGCGCGCCCGGCCTGCAGATCAGCGCCGCGCTCACCCCCGAGCCGCTCGCCCTCGCGCTGCCCC
>DAOUGF010000859.1:0-1613 GCA_034429295.1 Chloroflexaceae bacterium | reverse complement strand
AAGCGGGGTGCGGGGCGCAGCGCCCGCAACAGCGAGCGGACGCTCCACAGCGCGGCATGGGGGCAGCAGCGCCCCATCGTGAGGTGCGGGGCGGCAGCGCCCGCAACAAGCGAGCGAACGCCCCACCGTGAGGCACGGAGTGCCAGCGCCCCACCGTGGGGTGCGGGGCAGCAGCGCTCCACGGCGGGGCATGGGGCGGCAGCGCCCCATGGACTTCGCCCTGACTGCGGCGAATGCGGACTAGGCATGGCCCGCGGCGGTGTGGTATATTGGCGATGTTCAACGGTTGCAGTTTTACCGCCCCGCAGGTCCCCGCCCGCGACAAGTATCACGCGCAAGAAGGTGGAGCCGTGGCTGCCATCCGGATTCTGATCGCTGAGGACAACGACCTCGTCTCGCTGACGCTGGAGGAGCAGCTCAAGGGCCTGGGCTACGATGTGATCGGGATCGCCCGCTCGGGCGCCGAGGCTGTGAACCTGGCCAGCCGCTTAAAGCCCGACCTGATCATGATGGACATCAGGATGCCCGAGATGGAGGGCACCGAGGCGGCCGCCAGGATCCGCGACGTCTCGCCTGTTCCCATCATTATGCTCACGGCCTATGCCGATAAGGAGACGATCAAGAAGGCCGAGACCGCCGGAGCCTTGGCCTATCTGGTGAAGCCGGTCAACGAGAACGAGCTGCCGCCGGCGATCAATATCGCCATGGCCCGCTTCAAGGAGCTGCAGAGCCTGCGGGCCCAAGTAACCGAATTGGAGGACTCGCTGGAGGCCCGCAAGCTGATCGAGCGGGCCAAGGGCATCCTGATGCAGCGCCTCGGCCTGAACGAGCGCGACGCCTACGAGCGGCTGCGGCAGCGAGCCCGCGACAAGCGAGCTAAGATGAAGGATATCGCCCAGGCGATCATCGAGGCGGAGGAACTGCTCGGCTCCTAGCCCTATTGACGCCCCGCGAAGCCCGTGTTATAGTCTGCCTGAAGTCGACCACCGTATGCGCCCGGAAGCAACGCCGATGGCCCGCAGCCAGAGCCGCTTCTACTTTTATTTTTACTTTAGCCAGCCACATACGGCCTGGTCGCTTCGCACTGTCTAGAAACTCCGGTCAATAGACAACCCGTATAGAGGGCGTGAGGCACCAGGCCTCACGCCCTCTCTGTATGTCTACGACAGCAGGGAGGCCCTTATGACCGTCCGGTGCCGAGGAGTCCGCGGCGCAACCACCTGTGAGGCAAACACTCGCGAAGCCATCCTCGCGGCCACGCGCGAGCTGCTCGAGCTGTTGATCGAGCGCAACGGCATCCACCCCGACGACGTCGCCAGCGCCATCTTCACCACCACCACCGACCTCGACGCCGAGTTCCCCGCCGTGGCCGCCCGCGCCCTCGGCTGGACCGACACGGCCCTGCTCTGCGGCCATGAGATGCACGTCCCCGGCAGCCTGCGAAGCTGCATCCGCGTGCTCATCCACTGGAACACCGAGCGCCGCGCCGACGAGATCGCCCATGTCTACATCAAGGGCGCGGCCAACCTGCGCCCGGACCGCGCCGCCGCCCTTGCGGCGTTCACCGAAAGCAGAGGTGAGAAGTGAGCTGGTAGCGCTGAGAGCGCTGCCCC
>DAOUGF010000858.1:0-2881 GCA_034429295.1 Chloroflexaceae bacterium | reverse complement strand
AGACGGTGGCGCGGGTGAGGCCCGTCAGGCGCGCGAGCTCGGCCCGGCTGATCTCCCCATACTCGTAGATCGTGCGCAGCAGCAGCCGGCTGTTGTGGTCCTTGGTGTGCTGGCGCGTGGCCTTTTCGAGCAGCGGGTCGCTCATCGTAGTGGCCAGGATGGGAAGCGGGCGCTGGCTCGCCGGCAGCCGGATTTGATAGTTTAATGAACTTGCAAAGTCGATGGTAACATACTTTGCGGCGCTGTCAAGGGGAGCGCCTCCGGCGTCCGGTTGCTCGGGGCGCTGCCCCGAACCCACGCCACCTCGACGGTGGAAGCTTTTGAGGGAGTGCTTGCCCTCACGCCCCCGCAAAGCTCCTCGGGGCGCCGCCCCATACCCGTACCACCTACACGGTGGGTGGAGATGCGAGCGGGCTCCGCCCCTCGCGCTCCCCGCCAAAGGGGGCAGCGCCCCCTTTGGAAACCCCCAAAGCCGACGGCCGCCTCAGTCCGCGAACTATCGCTACATGCCCCTCGGCGCCGAGAGCGGGAGTGGCACTACCAGCGAGACGGCAGCTGCCCGACAGTCCTGCTATAGCTCGGCCAGCCGCCCCCGCAGCTTCGCCACGGCGGCCCGCGCCGCCTCCAGGCCCTCTCGCTCCCGCTGCACCACCGCCGCTGGCGCCTTGGCGATGAAGCTCTCGTTGGCCAGCTTCGCCTCGCGGCGGGCCACGTCGGCCTCGGCGGCGGCCAGTTCCTTCTCCACGCGGGCCCGTTCCGCCGCCAGGTCGATCAGGCCGGCCAGCGGCAGATAGCACTCCACCTCGCCGATCACGATCGCGGCCGCTTGCGCCGGCTTCTCCGCCAGCTGCTCCACGATCGTCAGCTCGTCGGCCTTCACGCGGGCGAGGCGGGCGATCAGCGCCGCCTGCGCGCGCAGCGCCTCGGTCCGCTCGCCGGCGGCGATCATGGCCGTCACCCAGCGGGCCGGCTCGACCTTGTACTCGCTGCGGACATTGCGGATGGCCACGATCAGCTCCTGGGCCAGCCCCCAATCTCGCTCGGCGGCCTCGTCCACCGCCGCGGCCCCCTCCGTGGGGTACGCCGCCAGCATGATCGTCCGCGGAGCATCCGGGTAGCGGCTGCTGGTGCTGCCATCGCCGGTGAGGTACTGCCACAGCTCCTCGGTGATGAAGGGCATAAACGGGTGGAGCAGGCGCAGGCTGCCCTCCAGCACCGTGTAGAGCACCGACCGCGTGACCTGCTGCGCGTCGCTGCTCTGCTCCAGCTGCACCTTGGCGATCTCCACGTACCAGTCGGCGAACTCGCCCCAGAGGAAGTCGTGGATCTGCCGGCCGGCTTCGCCGAAGTTGTAGCCCTCCATCAGGCGGCCCACCTCGGCGGTGAGCCTGGTGTAGCGCGAGAGGATCCAGCGGTCCGGCACGCTGAGCGCCTGCGGGGAGAGGTCGAAGGCCGAAGGCGGTGCCCCCTCGCCCGCCTGGCCAACCGCACCCTTGCTGATCACAAAGCGGGTGATATTCCAGAGCTTGTTGGCGAAGTTGCGGGCCGCCTCGATCCGCTGCGGGTTCAGGTTCAGATCCTGGCCCGGCGTGCCGCTGGTCGCCAGGGTGTAGCGCAGCGCGTCGGTGCCCTGGGCGTCCATCACCTCAAGCGGATTCACCACATTGCCGTAGCTCTTCGACATCTTGCGGCCGTGCTCGTCGCGCACCAGCCCGTGGAGATAGATCGTGTGGAAGGGCGCCTGGCCGGTGAGGTAGATGCCCAGCATCATCATGCGGGCCACCCAGAAGAAGAGGATGTCGTAGCCTGTCTCCATCACGCTGGTGGGATAGAACTCCCGCAGGTCGGGCGTGTCGTCCGGCCAGCCCAGCGTGGAAAAGGGCCAGAGCCCCGAGGAGAACCAGGTATCGAGCACGTCGGGGTCCTGCGTGGCGCCCTCGGGCGGCGCCTCGTCGGGGCCTGGCACCACGAAGCTGCCGTCGGGCAGATACCAGACGGGAATGCGGTGGCCCCACCAGAGCTGCCGCGAGATGCACCAATCCTCGATGTTCTCCAGCCAGTGGAAGTAGACCTTCTCGAAGCGCTCGGGGATGATCCGGGTGCGGCCCTCGCGCACCGCCGCTATGGCCAGATCGGCCAGGGGGCGCATCTTCACGAACCACTGCTCGGAGAGCAGCGGCTCGATCACCTCGCCGCCTCGCTGGCTGATGCCGACGCTCATCGTGTGGGGCTCGGTCTTCACCAGCAGCCCCTCCTTCTCGAGATCGGCCAGGATCGCCTTGCGAGCCTCGAAGCGGTCCATCCCCGCGTAGGGGCCGCCCTCCTCGTTGATCGTGGCATCCTTGTTCATGATGTTGATCAGCGGGAGGCCGTGGCGCTTGCCAACCTCGTAGTCGTTCTTGTCGTGGCCGGGCGTGATCTTCACCGCGCCCGAGCCGAACTCCCTGTCCACATACTCATCGGCGATGATCGGCACGCGCCGCCCGAGCGCCGGCAGCACCGCCTGGCGCCCCACCAGCGCAGCGTAGCGCTCGTCGCCGGGGGCTACCGCCACCGCCGTGTCGCCGAGGATCGTCTCGGGGCGCGTGGTCGCCACGGTGATCCACTCCGTCACCCCCTCGGCCCAACGGCCCGAACCCCAGGGATGCCCGGAGGGCCCGACCTCGGTTCCCTGGCCGGCATCCACAACCGGGTAGCGCACATACCAGATCGAGACGTTCCGCTGCTCGTACTCGACCTCGAGGTCGCTCACGGCGGTCTGCAGGTTGGGCGACCAGTTCACCAGGTAGGTGCCGCGGTAGATCAGGCCGTCGTCGTAGAGGCGCTTGAAGGCGGTGTGGACGGCGCGGGAGAGCCCGGCATCCAGGGTGAAGCGCTCGCG
>DAOUGF010000857.1:0-5020 GCA_034429295.1 Chloroflexaceae bacterium | reverse complement strand
GAAGCTTGGGGGCGGCTAGCAGTACATCTATCTTCTACCCTCCCTACCGCCCGCGGATCAGCGGCAGGGCCACCCGGTAGGGCTTCTCAGGGCCGGGGTTCGGGTCGGGGCCGGGGTTCGGATCAGGACCGGGGTTCGGATCAGGGTTTCCGCCGCCCGTGCCGCCGATCTTCACCACAAAGGCGTCGTCGGCGAGGGCCTTGACGGGCTGGAAGGCACCCTGGGTGGTGGGGAAGCCGTGGGATTCGGCGCGGCCGCCTGCCACGATCCCGCCGTCGGGGGCCAGCGCCAGGCCCTTCACCGAGTCGTCGTAGGTGCCGCCGAGGTAGGTGGCCCAGCTGAGAGCACCGGCCGGGCTGAAGGCGGCCACGAAGCCGTCGTAGCACCAGCGCTCGCTGCTCCCCGTGATGCAGATGCCGCGGAGCTCATCCTGAATAGCGTTGGGCACCGGCAGGTCGTTCGAGCTCGTCAGGCCCGCGATGTAGGCGTTGCCCGCGGCATCAACTACAACACTGGCCGGCTCGTCCCACGCGTCGCCCGCATAGTAGGTGGAGAAGAGCAGCGCGTCGCCTTGGGCGCTGATCTTGGTGAGGAAGCCGTCGGCGAAGTTATCGGGGCCGACCTTCTGGCCCTGAGCGGCGTTCTTCACCGGGAAATTGTCGGAGAAGGTGGTGCCGGTGATGTAGATATTCTCGTCCTTATCGAGGGCCACGCCGGTTCCCTCTTCGCTGATCGTGCCGCCCAGGTAGGTGCCGTAGATGATGTTGGTGCCCTCGGCGTTCACCACCGCGAGGAAGGCGTCGTGGTAGTCGCACTCGCCGCCGGTCCGCTCGAAGTCGCCGCACTGCGTGAAGAGGCCGTTCACCGCGGGGAAGGCCGGTGTGTTGGTGGTGCCGACGATGAAGGCCTGGCCTTCGGCGTTGACGGCGATCGCGTTGGCGCGAGTGCCGCGGTCGAAGCCGTGGTCGGCGGCGCCGAAGTAGCCCTTGTAGAGCACCTGATCGCCGGAGGCCGCGATCTTCTGGATCATCGCCTCGGGGCCGAAGCGAGCCTCGGAGCTACCGGCGATGTAGGCATTCCCCTGTGGGTCCAGCGCGATCCCATTGGCCTTGTCGGTCGCAATGTCGCCGATCAGCGCGAGCGTGAGCAGCTCGCCGCTGGGGCTGAGGCGGGCCAGGAAGGCGTCGGTGTTGCCGCCCTGGTAGCTGCCGCCGAGCGGGCCCTTCGTCACAAAATCCTGTGACTCGGTGAAGCCCACCACCCAGATGATGCCCTGGGCGTCCACGGCCACCCCGGTGACATCCTCGCCGTCGGAGCCGCCGAAGGTCGTGGAGAAGAGCACGGCGCTCCCGCTGGGGTTGAGCTTCGTCACGAAGGCTTGGCGGTCGCTGCGGGTGCCGGTGGTGCCGGGGAAGGTGGCGGAGTAGGTGTAGCCGGCGATGATGATGTTGCCCTGGGCATCCACGGCGGTGGCCTGGCCCCAGTCGTCGCTCGCGCCGCCTACGTAGGTGCCGAAGGTGAGGGCCGGCGCGGCCGCCAGCCCCTGGGCGCCAGCGGCGCGCCCGGTGACGGCCAGCAGGATTAGGACGGCGAGGGCGAGCAGTTGGCGCGTCCGAAATATGGGGAGCGCGGAAGTCCGCGGAGAGAGGCTGCGCATCACGGGTCGCTCCTTGTATATCGCTTCGAGAGGCTTTCAGGTGAGCCGCGGGTAGTAAACACCCGCATCGTGAACCCAGCGTAAAATGCCCGTGAACGGGGCGCTTGCCATCGCGCCCCAGCCGGGCGTGCCCTACCACCTGCGCCGTGGGCGGAGATGCGAGCGGGCTCCGCCCCTCGCGCTCCCCGCCAAGGTGCTGGCACCCCGCTCTCCGCCCTAGAGGCGCTCCCCCAAGCCCTTACCAGCTGCACAGTGGGTGAGGATGCGAGCGGGCTCCGCCCCTCGCGCTCCCCGCCGGAGGGGGCGTCTGCCCCCTCCGGACCACCCCCAAGCCGGAGGCGCGTACCGTGCCAGCGCCCGGCGGCGTACCGGACTCATGGTCGGGCAGAGCCATCCGCCTCGGCCGGCGGCAGATCTCCGGTCGGGGTGGTGTGTGCGCATCGGTTATGCCACCCGCTTCCGCACACCAGATTCTGGAAAGCTTGCCTGCGGCGGAATGGCGACGGCACGCCGTAACGGGCAGGGCGCAACCAGCGGACGAGGGCCACCGCGCTTGGCCAGGGCACAAGCCCGACGATGAGATGAGGTAGCAGATCAGCGGCGGCACGGCACTGGCTTCCGACTTGGGGTCCAGGGGCGAGGCCCCTGGCGCGGGGGGTGTCGGGGGGCGTGCGTCCGCCCCCTGACAAAGCAAGCGAGGCGCGGGGCGCCAGCCCGCGCTAGGGGCGCCGGCGGCAGGCCGCTTTGGGGGCGCGGTACAATAGAGCGACACCGAAGCGGGTGCGATAGTCAATGGTGACCACTATGCATGAGCTTTTTCAGCAGCAGCCCCCGGCGCTGGACAACCAGTATACCGACGACCGGGTGCTCCGCTCCTTTCTCCAGCGCGCCCTCGGGCCCGCGCTCATTCAGGTTGAGCCCGAGCTGGCGAGTATGGGCGAGCTCGCCGGCGGGGAGCTGTACCGGATGCAGTTGGCCGACCGGCGTAATGAACCGACGCTCACCCAGTGGGATGCTTGGGGCGAGCGGATCGATCGCATCGAGGTCTCGCCCCTGTGGGAGCGGGCCGCCCGTATCGCCGCGGAGTACGGCCTCGTGGCCTTGCCCTACGAGCGCCCCCACGGCCCCGTCTCGCGGCTCGTCCAGTTCGCCCTGGCCTACCTGTTCCACCCCTCGACCGATGTCTATACCTGCCCGCTGGCGATGAGCGACGGTGCGGCGCGGACGCTGCTGCGAGCAGGCGACCAGGCCCTGATCGAGCGCGCGCTGCCCCGGCTCACGAGCCGCGACCCGGCGTACGCCTGGACGAGCGGCCAGTGGATGACGGAGCTCCCCGGGGGCTCCGATGTGGGCCAGACCGAGACGATCGCGCGCCAGGACGCCGATGGCGGCTGGCGACTGTATGGCCGCAAGTGGTTCACCTCGGCCACGACGGGCCAGATGGCCCTCGCTCTTGCCCGCCCTGAGGGCGCCGCCCCCGGAGCCCGCGGGTTGGCCCTCTTCTACATCGAGCTGCGGGATGAGGCCGGTCGCCTGCAGGGCATCAGGGTGAACCGGCTGAAGGAGAAGCTGGGCACGCGCAAGGTTCCCACCGCCGAGCTGAGCCTGGAGGGCGCGCCAGCCCGGCTGGTCGGCGCTCCCGCGGGCGGCGTGCGGGCGATGGTGCCGATGCTGCAGGTGACGCGAACCTGGAACAGCGTGATGGCGGCCGCCACCATGCGCCGCGGCATCGCCCTCGCCCGCGACTATGCGCGCCGCCGGATTGCCTTCGGGGCGCCACTCATCCGCCAGCCGCTCCACAGTGAGACGCTGGCCTGGCTCCAGGCCGAGTTCGAAGCTGCCTTCCATCTGAGCTTCTTCCTCGCCGGGCTGCTAGGGGCCGACGAGGCAGGCGTGGCGGACGAGCGCCAAGCGCAGCTGCTGCGCGTGCTGACCTCGGTGGCCAAGCTGACGACGGGCCGGCAGGCGGTGGAGGTGCTGAGCGAGGTGATCGAGGCCTTCGGCGGGGCGGGCTACGTTGAGGACACAGGGCTGCCCACGCTGCTGCGCGACGCCCACGTGCTGCCGATCTGGGAGGGAACGACCAACGTGCTCGCCCTCGATACCCTGCGGGCGCTTGCCCAGCCCGGGGCTTGGGAGGCGATCCTCAGCCTGGCGGAGGAGCTCACCACCAACGCCGCCGACGAGCAACTCGCCGCGGCCGGGGGCGAGGCCAGGGCTGCCCTGGCCCACGCCCGCCGCTGGGCCTCCGAGGACGGGCGGGAGCGGCTCGAGCGCGGCGCCCGCCGCCTCGCGCTGACCATCGGCCGCGCCCTGGCTCTGGCACTGCTTGTCGACCATGCCGCGTGGTCGCTAACCCAGGAGCGGGATGGGCGGGCGCGAGCGGCCGCGCTGCGCTTCGCCGCCTCGCCCATCGACCTGATCCGGGACACGGACCAGGACGACGCCGCCCTGGCCGACGACCAGCCGCTGCCGATCGAGTGAGCTTTTGGGGCTGCCCCGTACAGCTCCCGCTCGATGGTCTCTGTGCTACGTTTAGTTGCCGCAGTCGCAGCAGCCGCAGTCGCAGTGACAGTTGCAGCAGCCGTCGTCGCCGCCGCAACCGCAGCAGCTGATGGCGTCGCAGCAGCCGTCGCAGCCTTCGCAGCAGCTGCAGATATCGCAGCAGCCCTCGCATCCGCTGCTCTGCTCGGCGGGTACCCGCCGGCCTCGCTGCGGCACGCCACTATCCGCCGCTAGGGCGGCGCGCCAAGCCCGCGTTAGCCCGCCGTCGAGCAGGGCGCGCACGAGCCCGGGGCGCGGGAGCGTCGCCGCGCCAAGAGCGTCGAGCAGTTCCCCGTGCCAGCGCTGGAAGAGCGGTTGCGGGGCGGTGGCATCGTGGAGCGGGTTGAAGCGCTCGCGGGCCGCGTCGGGGCGCCGGTCGCGCACCGCGTCGATCAGGTAGATGAGTTGCCCGTAGGCCCGGCCGGCGCGGCCGAGAGGCGCGGCGTTGGCCGGGGCGCCGGCGATGGTGGCGGTGGCCGCGAAGGCGGCGCCGCAGGCGCGGGCCGTCGGCTCCGCGGCGGCTGTGACGTCGGGCGTGGCGGCTTCCAGGGCAGGTTGGGCGGCCGCTGCCTCCAGGAGGGGGGCAGGGTCTACCCCGAGCGCCGCGAGGTCGCTGGCGGCGCGCCGGCCCGCCGCGCGCCCGAGCGCCGGGACGCCGGGCAGCCGCGCGTAGCGCTCGCCGTCGGCCCGGTCGTCGGCGATGCGCGCCGCAACGATCAGCAGGGCGGCGGCCGCGCCGAAGCGGGCGCCAAGCCCAGCAGGGTCGGCCACGGCGCCGTAGAAGCCCGGCCGCAGCGGGCAGCCGTGGCGCACCGGCTC
>DAOUGF010000856.1:0-5709 GCA_034429295.1 Chloroflexaceae bacterium | reverse complement strand
CCCTCCGGACCACCCCCAAGCCGGAGGGCCGTACCGTGCGGCCACTTAGCGGCGTACCCGACTCATTGTCGGGCTGAGCCATCCGCCTCGGCCAGCAGCAGATTGGCGGTCGGGGTGGTGTGCGAGCATCGGTTGTGCCGCCCGCCTCTGCACACCGGGTTCGGGAAAGTTTGGCGTTGGCACGCCGGATCGTGCAGGGCGCAACCAGCGTGCGAGGCTCACCACCCTTGGCCAGGGCTCAAGCCCGTCGATGAGTTGGGTCGCCCGCGGGCCGTGGGCACAGTACGGGCTTGCTACTTGGGGGTCCAGGGGCGAGGCCCCTGGCGCGGGGGGTGTCGGGGGGCGTGCGTGCGCCCCCTGACAAAGCAGGCGGGGCAGCAGCGCCCGCAGCCCCTACGGGAGATCCCGTAGGTCTAAAGGCCTACTCCTCACGCCCATGCCGGCGCGGAAGATACCTGATCCGCGCGATGTGGCGGCGGTGCCGCCTCGCTATCATTGCCATGATCGAGAGCACACAACGCGAGAGAAAGCGAGGCGATAGATGATTCCGGAGCGCGACTATTTTCTAGCGAAGGACGAGGTCCGCCGACGGCGCGAGGAGGCCGACGCCGCCCGCCTCGTCCGGGAGGCTCGCCGGGAGGCCCGTGCTCACACCGCGCGGCAGGCCGACGAGCGCACAGAGCGGGCCGCGGGCCCCTTCGGCTGGCTGCGCCGCCTGGCGAGCGCCCGCTAGCTGCGGCTATAGCTGTCGCTTGGAACGTACGGCCGAGGCATTCGCTGCGCGAGCGCCTCGGCCGTGCGGGCTTACCGAGGCCCGTGTGTGACGCTACGTAGAGCATCAACCGATAGCGGTTCAGGCCCATAGGGCCCGCCGGGATTCGCTATAATACGCCGGCCAGAGAGAAGGAGCGCGCCGGTGGATGTTACGACAGCTTGGTCGATCGAGCTCAGCAGCGACGACCGTACAGCCGGCCTCGCCGCCGCCGAGCTGCAGGCGCACCTGGCCCGCCTCGGCGGCCCTGAGTTGCCGATCGCTGCCACGGCCACTGGCCCGCGGATCGCCCTGCGCCACGGGCACGCCGCCGGGCCCGCGGGCGACGGTTTCGTGCGCACACCGGACCAGGCTGGGCTCACGCTCTACGGCGAGGGGCCGCGCGGCCTGCTCTACGCCGTCTACGATTTGCTCGAGGCGCTCGGCTGCCGCTGGCCCGCGCCCGGCCAGGCTCACATCCCCCGCCTGAGCAGCGTCCGGCTGCCGGCGGGCGGCGTAGCGGATCGTCCTGCCATCCCGCGGCGCAGCCTGGTGATCGGCCACGACCACTTTCTCGCCGAAGCCGAGGGGTGGATCAGCTGGGCCGCGCGTAACCGCCTCAACACCATCTTCATCCACACCACCATCCACGAGCCGGCCTTGGGCGCCTGCCGCCTGGCCAGCTGGCGCAAGCGCCGTCGCGCCCTGCTGCCCCTGATCCGCGAGCGCGGGCTGGAGCTTGAACTCGGCGGCCACCACCTGCGGGATCTGCTCCCCCGCCGGCTCTTCAAGCTCGACCCGGAGCTGTTTCGCCACGACGGCAACCGCCGCACGCCCGACCACAACTTTTGCGTCAGCAGCCCGCAGGCGCTGGAGCGAGTGCGCCGCACGGCAGCCGCCTTCTTCGCCGCCTACCCCGAGGCGAGCGTCTACCACCTCTGGCCCGACGACCTGCGGGCCGGCGGCTGGTGCCGTTGCCCGCGCTGCGCCGCCCTCTCCCCTGCCGACCAGGCGCTGATCGCTGCGAACGCCCTGGCCGAGGCGCTGCCCGCCCAACGCCAGTGCGGCGTGGCCTACCTGGCCTATTACGACACCGAGGAGGCCCCCGCCATTGTCTCGCCCCACCCGGCGATCAGGCCGCTCTTCGCGCCGCGCCTGCGCAGCTATGCCGAAGGTTTCGATGGCCCAGCAAACAGCGGTGTAGCCGGGCGCCTCGCCCGTTGCGCGGCCCACTTCGCGCCGACAGGCGCTGGCCGGCCCGCGCCTCTCGCCGTCTTCGAGTACTATCTCGACGGCATCCTCTTCAAGTCGGCGCCGCCGCCGCTCGCCACAACGATCGCAGCCGACCTGCGGGCCTATCGCGCCGCTGGCGTCGAGACCATCCACGGGCTGCTCACCGGCGACAGGCCGTTCGTCCATGGGCCGATCAACGCCTACCTTTTCGCCCGCCTGGCCTGGAGCCCCGAGCGCGATCCCGCGGCTGTGCTCGCCGATTACGCCGCGGCCCGCGCCCCGCGGGCCGTAGCACAGCTGACCCAAGCCTACAGCGAGCTCGAGGCGGCGTGGCGGCCGGCGCTTGCCCGCGACCCTGAGACCGATCAGGTTGCGGCCAGGCTGCGCGGGCGCGACCCTGTGGCGCAGCCGCCCGCCGACGTGCTCGACACCATCGTCGCGCCGCAGCGGCAGGCGGAGCTACGGCTGGAGTCGATGGCGCTTGTCGATGAGGCTGTTGCCCGTGGCCGCGCCGCCTGGGAGGCGGTGCTGAGGGCCGAGCCCGGCGCTCGCGGCCGGCTCGCCGGGGAGCGGGCGGAGTGGGAACTGGGCGCGGCGCTGCTGCGCTTCCTCCAGTTGCGCCAGCAGCTTTATGTGCTCGCCGGCAGAGGGGCGCCGCGCCGGCAGCTCGCCGCGACTCTCGCCGAAGCCCAGCAGGCGCTGAACGCGCTCACGGATTGGGCAGACGCCAATGTGCCGCCAGGGGCGCGGGCCGGCCACGCCCTGCTCCGGGCGCCCTTCCAGCTGCAGCTCGACCATATCGCCGACAAGTTCCTGCTCCCGCTCTGGGGCCGCCTGGGGCTGCGGGTGCGCCGTGCGGGCGACCTGGCCCGCATCCTGCCGCACCTCATCAGGTGAGATAACGTAGGGGCGAAGGATTGGCTGCGCCAGTCCTTCGCCCCTGCTGTGCCAGTGCTTCGGCCCTACGGACTTCCGGTATCACCCTGGGCGGGGTTGAAGTCGGTGGCCGTGTCGTTACCCGGGCCGCCGTCGAAGTGATCGGCGCCGCTGTTGCCGGTGAGAGTGTCGTTGCCCTCGCCGCCGATCAGCTGGTCGTTGCCTGGGCCGCCAACCAGTTGGTCGTTGCCGGCCTCGCCGCTGAGCTTGTCGTCGCCATCGCCGCCGTTGAGCTGGTCATTGCCCGTGCCGCCGGTGAGGATGTCGTTGCCATCACCGCCGGTGAGTTGGTCATTGCCATCGCCGCCGGTGAGGGTATCGTCGCCATCACCGCCGTCGAGCTGGTCGTTGCCGGCGGCGCCGTCGAGGGTGTCGTTGCCCTCGCCGCCCGTCAGGTGGTCGTTGCCTGGGCCGCCGCAGAGCAGGTCGTCGCCCGCGCCGCCGTTGAGCCGGTCGTTGCCGCTGCCGGCGAGAATGATGTCGGCCCCTGTGCTGCCGTTCAGCGTCTCGTTGCTGCCGGAGCCGCCGACCACGTTCAGCGTGAGCGTGGCCGTTGCGCCGGCCTGGTCGGTCACGGTGATCGTCACCGCGCCGCTGGCGTTGTTATTCGCCGTGATCCGGATCACGCGCTGCGCGCCTGTGCTACTCAGCTCCTGCACGCTGATGCCGGCCGGGGATGCGAAGCTGAGCGACAGGTCGCCAGCCGCCGTCTCCGCGTCGTCTACGGCCACTGCGAGGTCGGCGCCGCGCCCATCGGCGAAGCAGACGCTTGAGCTGATGACATGGGCGATCGTCGGCGGGGTGTTCGCGACCTGGAGGTTCAGGCCTATGATGACCGGGTCGTGATCGGAGGTGCGGAACTGGTTCGGCTCGTAGAGGGGCAGGGCGTCCGACTCCTCCTCGAAGTCGGCCTCGTCGGCCGTGCGCTCGTCGTCGTTGTAGTCGAAGAGTGGGATCTCGTCGGCGTTGATATGCCAGTCGGCAACGCCGGTGACCTGCGGCGTTAGGCTGGCGTTGGCGAGCGCGTGGTCGAGGTAGCCGAGCTGGCCGTCGAAGACGTAGCCGTAGGCGTCGGAGCCGCCGAAGGCCGCCACCAGGTCGGTGTAGCCGGCGTTCTGCAGGGCGACGATCGGGTCCTCCTTGGCGTAGGAGTTCAGGTCGCCGATGATCAGCACGTCGGGGTCGCCGCTGCCCGTCGGGTCAGTTGCCAGCCAATCAGCCAGGGCCTCGGCCGCTCGGGTGCGCGTGAGGTTACAGTTGCCTTGCCCCGTGGTGGTGTCGTCGTCGCCGGGGCCGCAGCCCGATCCCTTGCTCTTGAGGTGGTTGACCACCACGGTGAAGCGCGCGCCCGTTGAGATCTCCTCGAAGGTTTGGGCGAGAGCCGGGCGGTTGCGGGTGTCGACGAAGCGTGGGTCAACGGAGCTGTCGAGGATGGCGAAGTTGCCGACCGGCTGCACGGTGGACGCGTTGTAGATGATGCCGACGCGGATGGCGTCGGTGCCGATCACCCCCGTGTCGATGAAGTCGTAGCCGGACAGGCCACTCACAAGATCGGCCAGCGGCTCGACGTCCGGGGTGTTCTCCATCTCCATCACGCCGATCACATCGGCGCCGAGGCCACTGAGCGCCGCGAGCAGCTTCTCGCGCTGGCGCTCGAGCTCCTGGTCGCTGTCGGCGCCGCGACAGTCCTGGTTCTTGGTCGGTGCGCAGTTGTTGACGGTGTCGATCGACAGGAAGTAGTTGAGGACGTTGAAGCTGGCGACCTTCAGCCTGCCGCCGACATCGGGCGGCGTTGCCGGGCGCGGGTTGACCGGCGTGAATGTGTAGTCGTAGAGTTCGGCTACGGGGCGGATGCGCCAGGCATCGGTGCCGCTCTGGCCGGCGAACGACCAGTGGAGCACGCCGGTGAGGCCGGTGATCGTGTCGCCGCCGCGGAAGAAGTTGCTGATGCTCAGGCCGTCATTGGGGTCGTTGCTCGTCCTCGGGTAATAGTAGGGCGTGTTCGGATTCGTAGTGATCGGCCCATTCTGGATGTTGTCGGTGTCGTCGAGGATGATCGTGCGGCTGGCCAGGTCGATCTGGTGGTTGATAAAGCCTAGCTCGGTGGGCGTGTTGGTGTGGGTGAACTGGTACGGCCGGCCGCCCGCGCTCAGGATCACCTGGCCGTAGCGGGCGAGCTCGAAGTACTCGCTCACCGCGAGCGTATCGGGGAAGGTGACGAGCATCCCCTCGAAGCGCTCGAAGTAGGCGTTGATCGCCGCCGTGGCCGCCGCGAGGTCGCCGCTCGGCACGCCGGGCACCGGCAGCTGGATCTCGGCGGGGGTGGGCAGCGGGTTGCCTGAGCTGAGCACGGTAACGCTGTCGGCGCTGGATGCCGTCAGCTGGCTCATCTCGAAGAACTCGGAGGCAGTTCCAGTGACCCGCACCTTATCGCCCACAGCCACATCGACCGGACAGCCGCTGCAGAAGACGAAGATGCCCTCTGAGGTGTTCGGGTCGGCGTCGGCGTCGGCGTCCTCCTCCTGGATGAAGAAGCCCCGCAGCTGGCCCGTGCCCTGGGTCTGGTAGTCGCCCACCACGATCGCCTCGACCGTGTAGGTGCCGGCGATGACCGTGGAGCCGCTGCCTTGGATGGCGCTGATCGGGGTGATGCCGGACGCGGTGCCGGTAGTGAAGCTGAAGCTGGTGGGACCGACCAGCGCGTCGGGCGTGCCGTCGTTGTCGGTCACGCCGGCCGCGCTGATCACGATCGCGCAGCTGGTGAGCGCAGGTAGATCGACGGCCGGGTC
>DAOUGF010000855.1:0-5340 GCA_034429295.1 Chloroflexaceae bacterium | reverse complement strand
CGAAGTCGGCCAGCGTTAGTGGGATGGCGCCGGGCGGCAGCTCGCCCCGCTCGGCGAGCCAGAAGAGCGTGCCGATCGGCAGGCCCGGCCGCAGCTCGTTGCCGAGAGCCAGGCGCAGCTCCGGCCCCAGGCGGGCGGCCAGCTGATCGAAGTAGCTCCCGCCGGCCGGGTGCTCGTCGAGCACGCGTTGGTCGAGCCAGGTGGCGACGCCGGTGAGCGGGGCGCCGGCCTCGTCCACCAGCAGCACACTATGCATCTGTGTGCAGAGCACGATCCCGGCGCACTCGGGCGCCAGCGGCAGCAGTTCCTCGATCAACTCGCGCAAGGCCTCCGTCACCGCCGCGGGATCGAGCTCGTGATGGCGTGGCGGCAGCCCTGCGATGGGTGCGGGGGCCGGCGTGCGGCGGATTTGCTGGACGCTCAGCCCGTTCAGGTCCAGCACAGCGCCCTTCAGGAAGGTCGTGCCGACGTCGATGCCAAGAAACAGGGTCATGCGCGCCTCTCAGCAGGGCGGGGCTTGATTGGAGGGTGGCTGGCGTTCCGCCGCGCGACGCAGGAGCGAGCGCACCTCGTCGTCACTCACTTGGGAGAAATCGGCGTACCACATGCCGATCGCCCCGAAGGGCTCGGGCGTCTCCGCGGCGACAACCTCATCGGCGAGGAGCCTGAGCCGATCCACAGTCTCCTGAGCGGCGACTGGAGAGGCCACGATGATCCGGGCAGCCTCCTGGGCGCGGGCGGCGGCGATGGCAGCCCGCATCGTCGCACCGGTCGCCAGCCCATCGTCGATCAGGATCACGGTGCGGCCCCGCAGCTCAGGTGCGGGCCGGCTTTCGCGGTACAGCGCGGCCTGGCGCGCGATCTCGTCGGCCTCGGCCGCCGCAGCCGCGGCGATCTGCTCAGGGCGCACCCGCAGTGCGCGAACGACCTCATCGTTCAGCACTCGTACCCCGCCCTCCGCGAGCGCGCCCATCGCCAGCTCCCGTTCGCCAGGGGCGCCGAGCTTGCGCACCAGGAGCAGATCGAGCGGCGCGTCGAGCGCCCGGGCTACCTCGTACGCCACCGGCACCCCGCCCCTGGGCAGCGCAAGCACCAGTGTGTCCGGGCGACCGGCGTAGGCGCTCAGCTGCGCCGCCAGAGCCCGCCCGCCGGCCTCGCGGTCGCGGAAGCGCGGCCGGCGACCGGCGAGCCAGGCCCATAGAGAGTTGTCCCCTGGCATAGCTGGCTCCGTGACAGGCCGCCGTGGCAGGCACAACGGCCATCATCCTGCTAGCGCTGCGAGCGGTAACCGCCGGGCACGCCTGTGGGCGAGAGCACCAGCTGCCAGAGCTGGTTCACCCGTGCGCGGAACGAGCCGGCGCAGGAGAGCAGATAGAAGCGCCACATGCGGGCGAAGCGGTCGGAGTAGCGGGAGCGCAGCGTGGGCCAGGCCCGCTCGAAATTGGCGTGCCAAGCGAGCAGCGTGCGCTCGTAGTCCGCGCCGAAGTTGTGCCAATCCTCCATCACGAACTCATCCTCGAAGGCCGCGCACAGCAGCCGGGAAGAGGGTAACGCCGAGTTGGGGAAGATGTAGCGCTCGATCCAGGGATCCCGCCCGCTGTAGGCGCGGTTGGAGCCGATCGTGTGCAGCAGCATGAGCCCGTCGGGCTTCAGGCAGCGCCGCGCCACCCGCATGAAGGTGCGGTAGTTGCGGTAGCCCACATGCTCGAACATCCCCACCGAGATCACCCGGTCGTACTGCCCTTGGAGCTTCCGGTAATCCTCGAGGCGGATCTCAACCGGCAGGCCGCGGCAGCGCTCGGTGGCCATACGCGCCTGCTCGACCGACACGGTGATCCCGACCACTTCAACGCCGTAGCGCTCGGCGAGATATTGGGCGGTGCCACCCCAGCCGCAGCCGATGTCGAGCACCCGCATCCCGGGCCGCAGATCCAGCTTGCGGGCGATCAGCTCCAGCTTGGCCTCCTGGGCCTCGTCGAGAGTCTGGGCGCCGCTGCTCCAGTAGGCGCAGCTGTAGATCATCCGCCGGTCCAGCATTGCGGCGTACAGATCGTTGCCGATATCGTAGTGCCGCTGGCCCACGACGAAGGCCCGTCGCGGGGTCTGCCGATCGTACAGGTAGCTGTCGAGCTGCATGGCCAGGTTCAGCAAGGGGTTCGCCTTCGCCCCGAGGTTGGCCCGCGCCAGCCGGCCGACCAGTTCATCGAGGGCCTCGCAATCCCACCAGCCGTCCATGTAGGCCTCGCCCAAGCCCAGCGAGCCCTGGAGGATCGCCCGCTGGTAGAGCCGCTCATCGTGCACCTGTATGTCCCACGGCCGATCGCCATTGATCTTCACATCGGCGAGCGCGAGCAGCCGCTCCGCTCGTGCTTTAGCCGCCCGGACGAGCGCTCCACCAGAGGCCGGCCCGGCATGCCGCTCCGCCACCCGTCCAGCCGATTCCATCCGTTCCACTGTTGCCTCCCTCTCACCTCATCAAGCTGCAGACCCTGCCGTACGCGTCAGCGAACCAGCGCCGGCGCTGTCCACACAGCGGACCGCCGAGCCAGACCCAGCCCAACGTACGGCTCAGGCCTCCCCGAAGCGCGCACGTGCGCGCCTAGTATCCAAGAATCTGTGGTGCTATCGTGATTCTATGCCAGAATAGAAATCTGTCCACTGGTCCTGATACCGAATTAGCCCACATCGCGATGGGAGGATGCTATGGACGAACAGAAGTTGGCGCCCGACGGCCCCCCGGTCACGCTGCGTCTCAACCCGCCCCTCAGCGGTGCGCCGCTCAACGAGCTGTTCAGCGCCGCATGGCCTGAGCACCGCGAGCGCGACTTCTCGCCGGTGCTCGCCCGCAGCCTCGCGTATCTCTGCGCCTACAGCGGCGACCGCCTGGTCGGTTTTGTGAACATAGCCTGGGACGGCGGCATCCACGCCTTCATCCTCGACACCACCGTCCATCCCGATTTCCAACGGCGTGGCGTCGGTTCCCAGTTGGTGCGCGCTGCCGCCGCGGCGGCCCGGGAGCGCGGGGTCGTCTGGCTCCACGTGGACTACGAGCCGCACCTGGAACAGTTCTACCGGGGGTGCGGCTTTGTCCCAACCCTGGCCGGCCTGCTGCGGCTCGATGATGCGTAGCGCTGATTGCCGCTTGTGTATTGCAAATCTCGATACAATGATGGCAGAGCGGCGCACTTGAGCCGCCCGATGCGCGGGCCAGCGATGCGGAGCTGTAAGGGCGGCCCATCGTGGCCGCCCTCCCTGAGATGTGCCGGCCGAGCCGTTATCGTCGCACGATCGTAGTGATACTCAGCTAAAAGACGAGGGCAGCATGCAGAGCCTCGAGACCGTCCGTGCCGCGCTGCTGGCGAAGCCAGGCGCCGAGGAGACCTTCCCCTTCGACATGGTGACCCTGGTCGCCAAAGTGGCGGGCAAGATGTTCGCCTTGGTCTCGACCACCGAGACGCCGGTGCAGCTCTCGCTGAAGGTTGAGCCGGAGTACGGCGATGTATTGCGGGCAACCTACCCCGCGATCCAGCCAGGCTACCACCTGAACAAGCGCCACTGGGTGACGCTCACTCTGGACGGCAGCCTGCCGCCCGGCCTGGTGCAGGAGCTGATCGACGGCTCGTATCGCCTGGTGGTGCGAGGGCTGCCGCGGGCCGCTCGCGAGCGGCTGGAGGCTGCCGGGTAGGGGGCGCCGGGCGGCTCGTTGTGAGGATGGACGACGACCGACCACCAGCGGGCAGGATGCCTTCGGTTGTCCGTGGTCGGTCGTCGCCGGGCATGCCGAACGTTCAGCCGGCGTGCGCGAATGTTACGCCGGCCCGCCCCTCCGCTTGAGCCACTCCCGAATATTCGGCTCGTGCTCCTCGTGGAGATGGCCGAAGGTGCCGTCGAGCACCTCCCACAGCGCGTGACCGCCCAGCCAGGGGAAGCGCCCCGGCTCAGTCAGGTCCTCCTCGGAGATGGCGGCCACCGCCGCGCGCATCTGATCGAAGGACTGGCCGTACTCTGAGAGCACGTCCTGGAGCGAGCGCTCGCGGTTGGTCTGGTAGATCCAGTCGTTGATCGCGTCCAGATCGCCGTCGTCGTCCTCATCGAGGTGGGCAGGCCACGGCGGCGGCACCGGATCGCGACCGTGCTGCGCCGCCTCGAGGCGGGCCAAGGTCAGGATACGCCAGCCGTTGAGGTGGGCCACCACATCCTTGAAGCTCCAGTCGCCCGCGACGCCCGGCTCCTGCATGCGCTCCTCACCCACCTCGGCCAGTAGCTGTTCCCAGCTCTGTCGCTCCTGCTCGATCCGCTCGAGCCAGGCGGCCTTGCTTGTCGTCGCGGTCATCGTCGAGCTCCTTCCTATGCGGCCCACGGTCGGAGATCCAGCAAGAAGTGGGCCTTTTCCTTGCCGAGGCGCTGGCCAGGCCGTTGCCTTTACCTGGCACGGCTGATGCTACAGGAACGTATCCATCCGCGTGATTCTACGGGCGCCGAACGCCGATGCAACACCCGCCAGATCCGCAGGTCGAAGGGCAGCCGCGGCCCGCCGAGGCCCGCCGCCGCTTCGCGTTGCTGCGCGAGCTGATCTACAACCCCCGCTGGCGCCACCGGCTGCTGCTTGTTGGCGGGTTGCTCGCCCTGCTCGCCGTGGCCGCCCTCACCCTGCTCGCCAGCTTCTACGCCGTCTTCCCGCTCGACGTCGCCTTCACCCAGGAGTTGCAGGAGGAGCAGTGGGCTCTAGTCGCTCAGCTGATGTACATCGTCTCGCTCGTCGGCTATGTGCCGTGGTCTTGGGTCGCCGTCGCCGCGGCGACACTGCTGGTCGGGGCGCTGCTCGGCTGGCGTGATGGGCTGTACCTGCTGCTGATCACCGTGGCCCAAGGGCTGATCAACGGGCTGATCAAGCGGGCGATCGGTCGCCCCCGCCCGATCGACACGCTGGTCGAGGTGTTCGTGCCCGAGCACGGCTTCTCTTTCCCCAGCGGCCACGTGATGTTCTACACGGTTTTCTTCGGCTTCCTGCTCTTCCTGGTGCTCACGCGCATGCCCGCCGGCCCCTGGCGCTGGGTCGCCGGCCTACCGCTCGCGGCGCTGGTGCTGCTCGTCGGCCCGTCGCGCATCATCCTCGGCGCCCACTGGCTGAGCGACGTGCTCGCGGCCTACCTGCTGAGCCTGGTGATCCTGGTGGCTGCCATCGAGGGCTATATCCACCTCCTGACGCCCCGCGACCCTACCCCAGCACCGGGTCCTTGATCGCCCCGCGGTCGGTCAGCGCCAGATCGGCGCCCGGCCGCGCCGGCGCGGCTGCTGCCCGCGTCACCCGCACCGCACAGACCTTGTAGTCGGGGATCT